>DASZFH010000194.1:0-7593 GCA_035939985.1 Candidatus Dormiibacterota bacterium | reverse complement strand
AGGGCACATCGGTGTTGCCCTACCAGTCGGGCATGGTTACGACCGCGAGGCGTTTCTCGTTCCAGTACGGTTTCACGGAGATTACGGCTCGGGTCACCGCGGGTGCGGGTCTCTGGCCGACGCTCTGGCTGCTCCCCATCGATGGTTCCTGGCCACCGGAGGTGGATTTCATGGAAGCTTACGGCGGCGATCCGAGCCGACTCTTGCTGACCTACCATAGGAACGGCTTGGGACCATCGCAAGAACAAGCTGCTATTAACCTCCCGGGCGGCATCTCCAGATGGCACACATACGGCTTGGACTGGAGGCAGGATTCGCTCGTTTGGTACGTCGATGGAAAGCCACGTTTCCGCGTCGTCGGAGATTCGCCCAACCAACCGATGTACCTGCTCGCCAACCTCGCGGTTAGCGGTGCATCCGGACGCGGCCCGAATCGGACCACGCCTGCGGTGGGGACAATGGAGATATCGAAGGTTGAAGTTTGGGTCTAGTCTCCGGCAGGCCCGTGACTACCGGGCCGAGTAATGCATCGGCATGAGACTGTGTCGACGCAGGGCATGAGAACATTTCACACTCGTGGCAGGCGCGCCGCGGGCCGGCTCATCCGTAAAGTCAAAGCGTGCCCACTCCCTCCCCGATGACGGTCGCAATCGATTGCAGTCCACCCCTTCTAGCGGAGTTGATAACCCGCCGATTGGAGCGACTGGACGGAGTCACCCTAGTTGCCGCTACCGCCCATGCGGATGTGAGAGTTGCGTCCGAAGCCATTCCACACGATCCAGGCCACAGCCATCGTTGGCAGGTGGTTGTGGGGCCCGATGGAGCCGAGATCGACGCTCCCGGCTGCGATAGGCATCGGTTGGTTCTTCCGGACCTGGAAGCCCTCACCTCCTGGTTGGGATGGCAGGTCGCCGACGCTCGCAAATCCGAGAAGGGGCATGTTCCAATCGGAATCTCTGAGCCACCAGCTCTGGCCCGCAACTTCGCTCGAATAGACCGCCGACTGACTCAGCCTCAGACGGTAACAGTGGTGATTCCTGCCATGAACGAGGCTCGCAACCTCGCCCACGTCCTGCCAAGGGTTCCGCCCTGGGTGGACGAAGTGGTGCTCGTGGATGGCAATTCGACCGACGACACAGTCGAGGTGGCCAAGGCGCTCAGGCCCGATATCCGAATCGTGAGGCAGACCAGCCGTGGCAAAGGTGGAGCCTTAAGGGAAGGCTTCGATGCCGCTCGGGGAGATCTGATTGTGATGCTCGATGCCGATGGATCGACTGACCCAGCCGAGATCCCGTTCTTTGTTGGAGCCCTGATGGCAGGGGCTGACTATGCAAAAGGAACCAGGTTCGCCCAGGGCGGCGGCAGCTCCGACATATCTCACCTCCGGCGTTTTGGCAACTATGCCTTCACACTCATGTTCCGGGTGCTCTTCCTCAACCGTTGCACCGATCTCTGCTATGGATACAACGCTTTCAGGGCCACGGCTTTACCCTTGATCCAAATCGACTCAGATGGGTTCGAGGTCGAAACTTTGATGAACGTCCGGGCCCTACGGGCGGGCTTGAAGGTTGTCGAAATTGCCAGCCACGAATCAGAGCGCGTTCATGGGAGCAGCAACCTGCGGACCTTTCGCGATGGGTGGCGAGTTCTCCGCACGTTGGCGGCGGAGAGGTTCCGTTCGGCCCCCACCGCAAACCAAGCGCCTGTGGGGATCAGGAAAGCCGAGGTCGCGTGATGTCAGAACGGACTGTGACGGTATCTGTCATCATCTCGGCCTATAGCTGGCAACGATGGGAGAATCTTTGCCTTGCCATTGCGTCCCTAGGCAGGCAGACCCGACCTCCAGACGAGGTGATCGTGGTCATCGACCACAATCCGGAGCTTTACGAGCTCGCCAAACGGACCTTCACCGGTGCCGTCGTCATGGAGAACATCGAGGCGTCAAGCGCGGCCGGAGCCCGGAATTCGGGCGTTGCCAGATCCGAGGCGGACATCGTAGCCTTCCTTGACGACGACGCGGAAGCCGACCCGGACTGGCTGGCCCAACTCGTGGCCGGGTATTCGGGAGCGGGGGTGGTGGGAGTCGGCGGCCACATCCACCCCAAGTGGAATGGCAGGAGGCCCGCGTGGTTCCCGAGCGAGTTCGATTGGGTGGTCGGTTGCAGCTACACAGGCATTCCTACTGAGCCAACCGCTGTTCGAAACATGATCGGTTGCAACATGTCCTTTCTCCGCTCGGCTCTGATTCAGGCAGGTGGCTTCACGGCCGGGTTCGGACGGATTGGTCTGCTTTTCATGGGCTCCGAAGATGAAGAGACCGAGACGTGTATCCGAGTGGGACGGGCCCATCCCGATGGTCGGATTCTCCATTGGCCCCAAGCGGCCGTGCACCACTGTGTGCCAGAGAATAGGACCCGCTTTGCATATTTCGCTCGGCGCTGTTACTCGGAGGGGTTGTCCAAGGCTCAACTCAAAAAAGCCTACGGAAGTGTTGACGGCCTCTCAACTGAACGTACATACGTAATGAAGGCGCTGCCTGCCGGAGTTCTGAGGGGCATAGTGGATACGATGCATGGCCAGTTCGTTGGTTTAGCCAGATCTGCCGCGATTGTGGCTGGGCTGGCAATCACCGGTGCAGGGTATTTGGCAGGATGCTGGAGCCGCCCCAAGGGGGTGCACGTACTGCAGGCTTCACCGGAGGTGGGGCTCTCGTGAATGCGACCGCCGACGTGTCGAATCTACCTCAAGCTCGTAGGTTGTTCGCGATACCCTACGAACCGTTCGCCTACTTCGGGGTATGGGTCCGATGAGAGACCTGCTCGATCTGCCGAAGGTGGCCTGGATCGATGCCATCGCCCTCTTGGGAACGATGCTCCTGACCTTTGAGGTGGTTGTGGATGGGCCGGCCCAAACTCGACTGCCACTCGCTCTGCTCTTCGTGACATTCGTGCCCGGTTGGTCCCTGCTCGCTCCGAGCGGCCCCAAGGATCTGCTGGCCCGTACGGCCCTGTCGATCGGTCTGAGCCTGTCGATCTGCGGCCTGCTGGCGACGATATTGGTCTGGGCGAGGATTTGGCATCCCCAGGTTCTGTTCGGGGCGATTGCCGCAGTAAGCATCGTCCTGCTTGCGATCGGAATTGTCCGGCAAGTCCTGCCCCCGCCGGTCAAAGGTCCGGCTTGAACTTCACCCCGATCTGGGTTGGCGATCTCGAGCTGGCGGCGGGCGGTTCACTCACCGGTCCGCTGCGAGGGCCGCAGGGGTATCAGGAAGCACGGCTGCTGGTCCGGCTCCACGGGCGCCCTTTAGGTTACATGTCGGCCCCGATTGCGGGCGGGAATGTGGACCTATCTGTGGCGTTCGAGTTGGCCCGGAAGAATTTTGGGGGTGCAATTGCTGGTCACCTCACTGCTGACGGCCTTGGGGAGCGGGAGGGCATGGCCGTGGCGACCTGCCCGGTCGCTTCCACACCGTCAACTCCTATGGTTTCGGTGATCGTTTGCACAAGAGATCGTCCTGAGCGGATCGGCGCCTGCCTGGATGGGTTGAGCCACCTGGAATACCCCAACTTCGAAGTTGTGGTTGTTGACAATGCCTCGGTAACAGAGGAAACGGCCGAGCTCGTCGATTCCCGCCGTAAAACAGACGATCGCATCCGCTATGTGCGCGAGATGAAGCGTGGATTATCGCCAGCTCGCAACCGAGGAGTGGCGGAGGCACGAGGCGACGTGGTGGCTTTCACAGACGATGACGTGTTGGTCGACCGCTTCTGGCTGAAAGCCCTGGTGGAAGGACTTAACCGGGATCCGCGGGTGATTTGCGCGACGGGGATTGTGCCCTCGGCCGAACTGGAAAGCTTCGCCCAATTCTGCTTCGACCAGCGCGTTACCTGGGGGGGAAACTTCAATGCCCGCCTCTATGGGCTGGAGGACAATCGCCACGAATCAGCACTCTACCCATACAGCGCGGGGATCTTCGGGACCGGAGCCAATTTTGCGTTCAAGCGCGAGCCCCTGATCCAGATGGGCGGGTTTGACGAGGCCCTCGGGGCTGGCTCCCCATCCCGTGGCGGAGAGGATTTGGACATCTTCGTGCGAGCTCTCCAGTCCGGAGGCATGATCGCCTCTGCACCAGATGCGGTTGCGTGGCACGTGCACCGGGCCGACATGCATGAGTTGCGACGGCAGATGTTTCAATATGGGGTGGCACTATCGGCCTTTGCTACCAAGCACCTCTTGGGTCGGAAGACCGCCATCCAGGTACTGCGGCGGGTCCCCAGAGGCGTCGGCCACATGATTGCGACCTGGGGCAAGGGCGACGCAGCCGCCGACCAGAAGCGAGGAATGGCGGTGGTCGAGGCTGTGGGAATGTTGATTGGGCCGTGGGCTTATTGGGCCGCGCGGAGGCGGGTGGCCCGCGGGAAGCTGCTCACTTCGTGACTCCAATGCATAGAGTCTTGGTGCTGGAGCAGGGAGAGGGGGTGTGGGGAGCTCAGAAATGTCTGCTCCGCTTGGCTCCTCTGCTGGCTGATCGGGGGGTGGAATTGGTTCTGGCGGGGGCTGAGGGCACACCGTTGTCGGACGCATGGAAGTCCACCGGCCTACCTCTAATCCCGATTTCACGGCCGAGCCGCCACTCGGTGCGCACCGGAGGTGACTCGGGGGGGTTGGACCCTCGGCTGATTCAGCGGGAATTGCGCAACAGTCTGCGTGCCTCGCGCCGGATCGCGGAACTTGCCCGCAGCAACGGTTGCTCAGCGATTTTGGGCAACGATCACTGGTCTCATCTGGAAGCGTCGATGGCGGGCTTGGCTGCCCGTCGCCCGGCTGTGTTGCAGTTGCACGAAGAGACCATGCCGGGCCTGGCTCGTCATTTCCGGGCGTGCAGCGTGCGGATGGCGGCGGCGACCATGGCTGTCAGCAACGCAGTGGCCGCGCAGGTGCCATTGTGGGCCCGGGGAGCTGTCCACCGGGTCCCCAATGGCGTCGATACCAATGTGTTCCGGCCAGGGCCCGCAGACCTCGTTGCCCGATCAGGAATGACCGGCGATTCGTCTGCCTTCCTCGTCCTAGTGATGTCTCGACTTGACCGGCCCAAAGGCGTGGACCAGGTCATTCGTGCTGCCGCGAGCATACCGAAGTCGGCTCGACGGATTCACCTGGCGGTCGCCGGCGAGACCACGGTCGATCCCGACTACGCCGCCGAGGTACGCGAGTTGGGCCGCCAGCTGTTAGGGGACCGCGTCCGCTTTCTGGGAGCTCGCGACGACATCCCCTCACTACTCCGGTCCGCCGATGCTTTGGCTCTTGGAAGCTCTCTGGAAGGGATGCCTCTGAGCATCCTGGAGGCCCAGGCCTCCCGGCTTCCGGTCGTTGCCTACAGCACGGCCGGGGTGCCGGAGTTGATCGAGAATGAGGTGACCGGGTTCCTCGTTAACAGAGGGGATATCACCGGCTTGGCTGCGGCGATCGATCGGCTAGCCAGCGACCGTGCCTTATGCGAGCAGTTGGCCGGTGCTGCCTACGAGCGGATCTTGGCCGACTTTAGTCTTTCTCGGCAGGCAGATACGCAGGCCGCGATCTTCCGCCGCGTGATGCCGGCGCCAACGGCTTTAGCGGTGGCGAGGTGAAGGCACCCGACCACGTCCTCTCAACCGCCATGGGGCTGCCGCCTCGAGTCTCCGAGCCCGCAAGCTTCGCATCGCGATCTCTCCATCGCAATGGCTTGGCTTTAGTCGCCAGCAGTGGTCTGAGTTCGCTGTTGGGCGTAGCCTACTGGGCGATCGCCGCCAGGACTACCGGTCCGGCCTCCGTGGGCGAGAATTCCGCGCTCCTCGCGGCCATGCTCACCGTTTCCACATTGGGGCAAATGGGTCTGGGAAGCAGCTTGGTCACCTATCTTCCCCGGTCTGGCAACCCCACTCGACTGGTTCGCAACACCTACCTGGTCGCAGTTGGAACCAGCCTGGTCCTTGCCCTCCTTCTACTCGCGGCCAGCGTCTCCGTGAGGACGCCGTTGGTTGGCCTGAGAACCCCGGCCCTGGCAGTGTTCTTCGTTGTCGCGGTTGCGGGTTGGACCATCTTCACGCTTCAGGACAACGTCCTAACCGGCCTGCGTCGGGCGATTTGGGTGCCCTTTGAGAACGTCGCCTACAGTCTGATCAAGATCGCTCTCTTGTTGGTTTGGGCTCGGTCGATGGGCGGCTACGGAATCTTCGTCGCCTGGGTGATTCCGGCGTTGATCCTGATTCCTCCCATTTCGGGTGCCGCCTTCCTGCGATTCATACCAAATCGGGCTCTGGTTGCCGAGGCAAAAGCTGGGACCGAGATGCCTTTTGTTCGATACGCGGCAGGCGACACTATTGGATCGTTCTTGGGCCTGATTAGCACCACCTTCATCCCGGTGCTCGTCACCTGGAAGCTTGGGGCGACGGCCAACGGTTTCTTCTACGTCCCCTGGACCCTCGCCCAGTCTCTGGATCTGCTCTCCGTCAACTTCGGTATGTCGCTGATCGCCGAGGGTGCCCGCCAGGCCAACCAAGCTCGTCTGCTTGGGGGTCTCCTGGCCGGCAGGATGCTGCTGGTGGTATTGCTTCTGGTTGTCGTCGGTATGGTGGCGGCCCCTTGGGTGATGGCGGTGTTCGGCTCAGGCTACTCAGCAAACGCAACGCCAGTGTTACGGGTGCTGCTGCTGGGGTCACTGGTCCGCTCGTACAACACCTTCGGCCTGTCGCTGGCTCGGGCGGAACTCAAGCCCATGCGGATTGTGGCCATGCAGAGTACGGTGGCCACGATCGTGCTAGGTGGTTCCTTCATCGGAATGGGAACCATCGGGATCATGGGGCCGGCCGTGGCGTGGCTGGCAGGTCAGGTTGGTGTTGCTCTGGTTGCCAATTTGGTCTCAACAGCGCCCCGATTGAGGCTCGGATGAGTTCGCGAACCAGCCCCACAATCCTCTGCGCCAATCACTGGCACGACGACAATCGTGGTGACTCCGCTATCTCTGAAGCGACAGTGACGCTGTTGCGCGAGCGTTGGCCAGCCAGCAACATTCGCATAGTCACTCTGAACGAGCCGATCTCAATTGGGGCTGGCACCGTCGGGCGCCACCTTACCATGGCTCACCCAAACGTCCTGGTGGAACCGAGCCTTGTTCCGACCGAGAACGGGAGCTGGGCCGGCACCGATAGTGCCGGAACTCCTCGCAGCCGCATCATGATCGCAATGCGGGGTGGGGTATGGCTTCTTCGCCTGCTGCCGTTCGCGCTTGGGTTCCTTGTGGGCCGTGTTCCTCCCCGCGTCGCCAAGCGCCTTGCTGGCGTGGATATGATGGTCCTCCTGGGCGGCAGCGATAT
The DNA here is from genome assembly GCA_035939985.1 of Candidatus Dormiibacterota bacterium. Lineage (GTDB taxonomy): Bacteria > Chloroflexota > Dormibacteria > Dormibacterales > Dormibacteraceae > DASZFH01. Next base: position 241 of record DASZFH010000194.1, on the reverse strand, counting down.
CTACGACAACCCATCCGTCCTACAGGTACTCAGCCTTGCCAGGCTGTTCACCGTTCTCTACCCACTCTGGGCCGCCTCAGAATTAGGCATTCCAGTGGTGGTGCTGGGCCACACTATCGGGCCCCTTTCCCGCCCCATCGGAAGGAGGCTGACCACGAGGTTGCTGGGCCTCGCGCAATCAGTCGTGGTTCGCGAGTCGACTTCGCTGGCTCTAGTTAAAGCGCTTGGCTTGAGGAACGCA
>DASZFH010000193.1:0-6468 GCA_035939985.1 Candidatus Dormiibacterota bacterium | reverse complement strand
GCGATGAGGCCCAAAAGCCCAACTGAGAAGCCAAAACGCGACCCCAAGCGCTCTAGCCGGAGAACCAGCAGCCAACTGGTGCTGAGGCTGCACACATAGCCCGCCAGGAAGACCCAGACGGCTACCGATATGGACATCGTTCCCCTACGCGCTGCGAGCCAGCCGGCTCCCCGTCCGAAACAGATGCTCATCGCCGACCTGTTCTAGGCCCCTCAAATAGAAACTGAGGGGGACCGCGACGCCGAGGAAGTCGACACCCAAACGTGCCAGCCCCACTCCAGGCTGCGCGATTTGAGCCGCGAGTGCTTCGAGCCGGGCCAAGCTGACGTGAAAGTGGCCTTCCAAGAGCGGTTCAAGGCCACCCGGGACTTGTGCCTCCAGCTCCCAGATCTCTCGAAGGGCAGCCAGGTCCTTGAGCAAAGCTGATCGAGCCGCCAATGCGCAGTCCCGATCAGACGGATCTTCCCGAACCCGCTCCAGGCGATCTCGAAAGGTCATCGTGGTCCGCCTGAGCCTCATCTGGGTCGCTAGCGTACGCATGTTCTGCATGATAGGCGTACGCATGTTCGATTGCAAGCAGTAAAGGGAGCGCGGGGTTAAGGCATGCGTTCGGCTGGGATCGACGTTCGGATCGGCGGCCTGGTGGTGAGGTGTCCGATCGCCTGTCTGACAGTGGCCGGGAGGTCGCCGGGCCTGAGGTCGGGTTTCCAGATGAAGCGGTCTATCCGGCCCTGCAAACTCTCGATTTCCTCGTCGCTCAGTTCACGATTGCTGACCACAATTACCGGCATCAAGGCCAGGTGCGGCTGCTGTCGGATCCAGCCGATCAACTCGAAACCCGTCATCCCTGGCATGGTCAAATCGCAAACCACCGCGTCGGGCATTTCCCGCTGGATCTCCAGCACCGCTTCAGCCGCCGACTCCACCACCCGCACCGACGCCTTCGATTGGCGCAAACCGCGGGTCAGGAGGGTTCGCGCCGCGGCCTCGTCGTCCACGCATAGGATGCTTGTCCCAGCCAGGGTGGGAAGAACCCGCCTGAGGCTGCCGACCAATTCCTTGGCGGTGAAAGGCTTGGCCAGGTACCCGGAGGCACCGAGTTCCACCGCCATCTCCTTGCCGTCAACAATGCTCACGATAACAACCGGTATGTCTTTGGTTAGGGGATCGGCTTTGAGCGAAGCGAGCACTGTCCATCCGTCCATTGCCGGCATCATGATATCGAGCGTGATTGCTGCTGGGTGGAGTTCTTTGGCCAGTTTCAGACCTTCCTCCGCCCCACTCGCTTCGACGGTCTGATAGTCGGCCTCCTGCAACCTACGTACGATCACCCGCCTGGTGCTTTCTTCATCGTCGATGCAGAGCACCAGGTCGTGAGTCTGGCTTCTCCAGCCATTGAAATGGGCTCCCAGGATCGCTTCGGGAGACCCCGAAGGAGTTTGCGACTTCGGTCCTACCGGCAAACGAAACCAGAATTTGCTGCCCTCGCCCAAGGCGGAATCAACCCCAAGCGACCCGCCCTGCATCTCGATCAACCGGCGGCTGATGGAGAGTCCAAGACCGGTGCCCCCGTAGCGACGTGAGGTGCTTGAATCGGCCTGGACGAATTCTTCAAATATCCTATCGATGGATTCGGTCGGGATCCCGATCCCGGTGTCCGTGACTGAGATCTCCAGTTCATGGTCCAGTCGTTCGCATCTGATGGTTACCGAGCCTTCTGCCGTGAACTTGATTGCATTCGATACGAGGTTGGTCAGGACCTGACGGACACGCGTCGGGTCCGCGACCAGTTGGTCCGACCCCGCCTGCAGATCGGCGACCAGCGCCAACTTCTTGGACTCGGCCAGGGGTTGGAGCGCAGCCACAATCTGATTCACGATTGGCTCGATGGTGATGACCTCGAGTTCCAGGGTCATCCTCCCAGCTTCGATTTTGGACAGATCGAGAATGTCATTGATCAATCCCAAAAGGTGCCGGCCGCTGACCTGGATCTGGCTCACATCCTCGAATTGGTCTGGGCTGAGGTCTCCGTCGGCTCCATCGAGAAGTAGATCGGCGAAACCGATGATGGCTGAAAGCGGTGTCCTCAGCTCGTGGCTCATGTTGGCCAGAAACTCCGATTTGTGTCTGCTGGCTCGTTCCAATTCCTCGTTCTTGCGGTTCAACTCGGTACCGGCCGCCTCCAGTCGAGCGTGCAGCTCGGCCGCCTCCAGCGCGGGGCCAACCAAAGCCGCCATCAATGACGCCAGCCTTTGGATCCGGTCGTCGAAATGGAGTGGGCTGTGCAGGACGCGGATGCCGAGTACCCCAATCACCCGATCGTTGATCTTGAGGGGAAACCCGGCCACGCTCTTGGTCCCGCGCTGGACCGCCCAGGGCAGGGCCTGGTCCCAACTGGCATAGTCATCAAGGAGGAGGGCCTCCCCGCTCTCGAAGCAGATGCCGTTTACTCCCTCCCCGGGTTTGATCGGCTTTTCCTCCCTCCCATCACTGCTCGCCAGACCTTCGAGGATCCCGGCGTCCGCACGCCACCAGTAGAGCATGGCGCTGAGGCTTGGGTGGTCGATCAAGTTGGCCAGCCGGGTCACCAGCAGGCTGGCCAGCTTGCTGGGTTCCAGCACTCCGCTGGAGGCTACCGCGACTTCGTAGAGGGCTCTGAAAGCCTCGGTCTCATCGTACCGCTGGTTGCCGGGTAAGTCCGGCTGAGGCGTGCTCATTGGTCGTTGAGAAGTGTGCCTACACTTCCCCGGGTCGCAATACGTGCCGATGCCTGGTCATGCACCGGTGCAAAGGTAGGGGAATCAAGCGTCCCCTTGCGGTCGCTCCGGCGGTGGTTTGGCCTCACCCACGGAGTGCTGGCGCAGGCTCAGCGAGGGAGGAACTCCCTTGGTTGGCACCTGCTTGGGTGCCTTTTTCTTCTTCTTGTCTTCTCGACTGCGGTTATCTCTAGATTTCGCCATTGACCCTATTCTCGCACCGGAAGCCGCCGCTGCTCCGTCTTGAGGTTGGTCAAGATCACATTCAGACAGGCTGATCTTTGCTCTACCTGGAGTCGATTTCAGCCGCTGAGGCCCTCGGGCTCGAGGGATCCCGCCAGCTCGCGGAGGAACGATTCCACGTCTGTGACCAGGCCGATGCTCTGCCAGCTGCCGCGATCGGCCAGTTTGGTTACCACCGCGGGGTTGATGTCGACGCACACCGTGCGAACCTGGGCCGGGAGCATATTGCCGGTAGCGATTGAATGAAGCATGGTTGAGAGCATCAGCGCCAGGCGAACCCCTCCCAGTGAGGATCGCATCCGTTCCTGTGCCACCACCATGTCGGTGATCACGTCGGGCAGGGGCCCGTCGTCTCTAATGCTTCCAGCCAGAACCATATCGATACCCGCATCGATCGCTGTCTTCATCACGCCACTTTTGAGCTGACCGCTGTTGACCATCGCGCGGAGCGACCCGGCCGCTCGGACGCGGTTGATCGCCCGCATGTGGTGTTCGTGCCCGGCTTCGATCGCAAGTCCGCTCTCCAGGTTGATTCCCAACGCCGTCCCATAAAGCGCCGCTTCCACGTCATGGACGGCCAACGCGTTGCCCGCGAAGATGACCTGGACGTATCCCAATTCGATCAGGCGGCTCAGATGGCGGCCGGCACCCGTGTGCACCACCGCCGGTCCTGCCACCACCAAGATCCGGCCCTCATCGGCTCGGATGGCGCGCATCTCGGCCGCGATTTGGGCGATCAGGATTTTCTTGGGTTTCTCCGCCGACACCTCGCTGGCCATGAAGCTGAAGATCTCCGTCTGGCGCGATCGCTCCAGAGGCACCACTCGAACTCCTGAATGTCCATGTACGACCTTCATCCCCTTTACGGCCTGCGAGAACGGTAGGCACCGCGCGGTTCCGGCGATCTGATCGACCTGGATCGCGCAATCCATCTCCTGGCCCTGGACTGGAACCCAGGCCCCCGCCAGAAGGACGTACGTGGGGAGATTGTTGCTGGAGTAGAAGCCTTCTGGAAAGACGCCGTCAGCCGGAATTTCGGCCAGGACCAACGGAGCCTCGTCGGCAACCTTGGCCCCCAGTTCACGAGCCCGGCGCACGATCCGATCGAGCTTGTCCGGATCGTTGGCGGAGACCTCGATCCGGCAGAGCGAGGATTCGTTCTTGTGCTGTCCGACCCGTAGCTCCTCGATCGAGAAGTTTCCCCCGAGGTCCATGACTGCGTCCAGCACCTGAGGCAGGATCATCGAGTCGATGATGTGACCTTCCAGGATCAACAGTGCAGTGTTGCGTCCGCTCATGGAAACACCAATGGTCGCATTTGGTCCCTGTAGGTCCGAGCCGCGATGCCGGGATCGGGTGCATAAAGAACGGCACGACTGACGGCGATCAGGCACGATGCCTCGTCCCCGTTCCAGGCGGCGCGTACCGACTCTTCCAGATCCCCTCCCTGCGCGCCCACCCCTGGAATTAATAGGGGTAGGGCGCTCATCGCCCGCACCGCCTCGATCTCGGCCGGAGCGGTGGCGCCAACAACCAACCCGAGGTTGGCATGTTGATTGAGGCCTTCCGCCAAGTCCACAACCCTTTCATACAGAGGGCGGCCGCCGAGATCGAGGTGCTGAAGATCGGCCGCGCCAGGGTTGGAGGTCCGGCAGAGAACGTAAATACCCCGATCGGGGTATTTGGCATATTCCGCGATCGAGTCGGACCCCATATACGGCTGAACTGTGGCGGCGTCCATGCCCATTGATTCGAAAGCCCCTCGGGCGTATGCGGCCATGGTGTTGCCCACGTCGCCCCGCTTGGAATCAAATAGGACCGGGATCTCAGATGGGATCGACGCGCGGACTTCAGCCAACGCCTGCCAACCGTCGGGGCCGTACTGCTCCCAGAAGGCGGCATTCGGCTTATAGCAGACTGTGAATTCAGCGGTCCTCGCGATTACCTCGATGCAAAAGGCTGCCGCCTGGGCGGCTCCACCTGGAATCCGAGCCGGCTCCGGATCCAGCCCCACGCAGAGGAGGCTGTTCTTTGCTCGAACGGCCGCCCGTAAACGGTCGAAGTAGCTACTCAAAGGTGGACCTGCACGGCATCATTATCCCGGCCCCTGATGTTGATCAGCCGTCGAGCATGCTTTTGGGCTCGGGTGGGGATAATTGAATGGTGGAAAGGCGTTCGCTCAGGCTCGCCCTGGCCCAGATCAACCCCACCGTGGGCGATCTGCCCGGCAACACGCGGCTGATCTTGGATTGGATCGATCAGGCCAAAGCAGCCAGAGCCGATCTGATCGTCTTCCCCGAACTTGCCCTGACCGGCTACCCGCCCGAGGACCTGGTCCTCAAGCCCTCGTTCATCGATCAGAATCTTCAGTACCTGGAGCAAGTGGTCGCCGCCAGTCGAGGGATCGCGGTGATCACCGGATTTGTGGATCGCCGGGAGGACGTCTACAACGCGGCGGCAATCGCTCATGGTGGAGAACTGCGGGGCGTCTATCACAAGATCCATCTCCCCAACTACGGAGTATTCGACGAAGAGCGTTACTTCCGGCCAGGCCGGCGCTGTCCGATCGTCGAACTGAGAGGGATCAAACTCGGGATTACGATTTGTGAAGACGCCTGGTACGGGGACGGACCCATGCTCGTCCAAGCTCGCCATGGAGTCGAGATCCTGATCAATATCAACGGCTCGCCCTATCACAGGAGCAAACGCGAAACGCGAGAGCGGATGATCGCCACCCGCGCCAGCGACTCCCGGGCGTACCTCGCCTGGGTCAACTTGGCCGGGGGCCAGGACGAGCTGGTCTTCGACGGCAACAGCGCCATGTTCGATCCCGAGGGACGGATCATTCAGCGCGCCCCCTCCTTTGAAGAAAGCCTCCTCGTGGTCGATGTCGATCCAAGCGCTGTTCTGGCTGAGCGTTTGCATGACCCAAGGCTGCGCAAGGTCACCGCCGGACCACTGGAAAGAGGCCTTGCCATCACCCAGATCACACTCAAGTCCTCCTCCCCCCCACCCCCTCCAGCCTCGGTATTCGCTGCGGCCAAACCACTGACGGGAGCGGAAGAGGTTTACGCCGCCTTGTTGGTGGGTACACGTGACTACATTCACAAGAGCGGCTTTCAAAAGGTTGTCGTGGGCCTTTCTGGTGGTATCGACTCGGCTCTGACCGCGGCTGTCGCCGCTGATGCCCTTGGGCCCAACAACGTCATCGGGGTGGCGATGCCGTCCCGCTATACCTCGAAGGCGAGTGAACACGATGCGGCCGAGTTGGCTGCCGCGTTGGGCCTGGAACTGATCGTAATCCCGATCGATCCGGCCCGACGTTCGTACGAGGAAATGCTGGCTGGGCCCTTCGCGGGGACTGAGTCGGGCCTTGCTGAGGAAAATATTCAGCCTCGGATACGGGGCAACCTGTTGATGGCGCTCTGCAACAAGTTCGGTTACCTCCTGCTGACGACGGGGAACAAGT
>DASZFH010000192.1:0-6569 GCA_035939985.1 Candidatus Dormiibacterota bacterium | reverse complement strand
CATTGCCACCCTGACTTGAAGGGCGCGGCTCCCCTGCGGTCTGGCGAGGGCACCGCCGGGACCGCCTTCCAGACCCGCCAGCCGAAGGTGGTCGACGACTACCAAAACTGGGAGGGGCGCCTTCACTGGTCTCACGATCGCTCCACCATGGCCGTGCCAATCACAGTCCACGACCGCCCTATTGGAGCTCTCTCAGTCGGCTCTCGAAGGTTGCGAACCTTTGGGCCGGAGGACGTCCAGTTGCTGTCACTATTTGCCGCCCAACTTGGGCCGGCCCTGGAGGCGGCGCGACTAACCGACGAGCGTCATCGCCTATCCGTCTCGCTTCGCGAATTCGCGGTCGCGGTTGGAGGGCAAGCCAGCACCGCCAGGTTGGGGGAACTTGCCTGTCTTCAGATCAGAAACCTGGTCGGGGCCGATCAGGCTGCCACTCTGTTGGTTGGGTCGGACGGTAAACGACTGACCGTAGTCGCCACCTCCGGGCACGAGGAGTCCGCCGATGCTCACGTTCCACTTGAAGTGGGCAAGGGCGTCGTCGGCCAGGCCGTCAGTACCGGACGGACACGAATCATCAACGACTATGGGGCCTGGGCGGGGCGCATTGGTGAAGTGCCGCCCGGAGAGGATGTCTTCAGCGTAATGGCCACCCCGCTGATAGTGGATCGTGAGCCGGTCGGTGTTATTCATGCCGTGGTCAAGGGGCCCAAGGCTCATTTCGACGAGCGTCAGGTCGAAGTTATTGAGCTCATCGCCGCCCAGGTGGCGCCCGGGTTACGGGTGGCAAGGTTGGTGGAGGAGTTGGAGGGTCAATCGCGCCGCCTGCAGACTCTTCACGAGGTTGCGGTCGTGGCCGGCGGGGTTCTCGACCCCAACGGCCTGGCCGAACTGGTGGTCGGCCGGGCCAAGGAGCTAACGGGGGCACTGGCCGGGGACCTGCTCTGGTGGGATCCGCTCTCAGTCTCGCTGCGGGTATGGGACAAGGATCTCGGCTTCTGGTCAAAGGCACCGGCTGAGGGTGCCGCCGGGGTAGCCTTTTCGACCCGGCGGCCGGTGGCCGCGGACGCCAATCCACATGATTGGCGTCACCTGGTCCTGCCACCAGGATCGACCGCCTTGGCCGTGCCCCTGTTGGTGCACGACCAGCCCATCGGTAGCCTCTCGCTGCTCTTCGGCTCAGGTAGTCGGATTCCGAGCGATGCGGTAGACCTGCTGACCATGCTCGCGGCCCAGGCGGCGCCGGCGCTGGATGCCGCCCGCCTTCACTCGGATCTGGCCAGCTCTGAACAGCGTTACCGGGCCATTTTCGATAAGGCCTTCATCTGCATCAGCCAGACGGATCTTGAGGGGCGCTGCCTGGACATGAATCAGGCCGGCCTGGACATGCTCGGCTACACCGAACATGATGTTCCGACCCTTTGGTGGAACGACATCCTGGCGCCAACCGAACACGAGCCAGGTAACCTCATCGCTCGCCTCTGTACCAGTGCGCGGGATCGTTATCGGGGCCAGCGCCTATGCCAGAGGCAAGATGGAACCCCGTTTTGGGGAGATCTGACCGCCAGCGTGCTCCGTGACCCCACCGGCCAGCCAACCGGTGCCTACGTCATGCTCGAGGACATCACCGAGCGTCGCGAGGCGGAGGATATGGCCACTCGCTTGGGCCGGATTCTGGACGCCTCCGCCGCCGAGATCCTGATCGTCGATCCCGCCACCCTGGCGATCACCCAGGCCAATCGGACCGCCTGCGAGAACCTCGGCTGGAGCTTTGGGGAACTCACCGAGATGAGGTTGCCCCAGCTGGTCGCCACCCTATCCGAGGCGGAGATTTTGGAGATCATGCGTGACCTCGAGAGCAGTGACAAGGACGAGGCTCTCTACGTCGGTGAGCATCTCCGCCGCGACGGCTCGCAGTACCCCGTAGAGGTCCGATTGCAGGCCTCGGAAGTGCAGCGCCCACCTTTGATTCTGGTCATCGTCCATGACATCAGCGAGCGACTGCGGGAGGAGGAGGCACGCCGGGAGACTGAGGCGAAGTCACGCTTCCTGGCCTCCATGAGCCATGAGTTGCGCACCCCCCTGAATTCGATCTTGGGTTTTGCCCAGCTCCTCGCGCGCCCAGGCTTTGGCGGCCTGAGCGACCGTCAACAGCGGTACTTGGGCCACATCGAATCGAGCGGCCGTCACCTGCTTGAACTTATCAACGACGTTCTCGATCTCTCGCGCCTCGATGCGGGCCAGTTCCGGGTTGATCCCGTCACGGTGGAGCTGGGTCCGATGGTGCAAGAGCTGATCGCCAAGGTCCGGCCTCTAGCCGGGGATAGACACCTGTTTCTTGACGTCAGCGTGGAAGAAAAAGTGATGGTGCATGCCGACCCGCTGCGCCTGTCCCAAGTGATCTGGAACCTGCTCTCCAATGCGTTGAAGTTCACCTCCGATCGGGGAACGATCAAAATCGTAGCCGGGCGACAGGGCAAAATGATTTTCATGACCGTGGCCGACAATGGCATCGGCATCCCGGTAGATCAACAGGAACGGATATTCGAAGAGTTCACGCAAGTCGATTCTGGGCTCAGTCGCAACCGAGAGGGGGCTGGACTCGGTCTCACTCTGAGCCGGCGGTTGGTGATAGCGATGGGTGGGTCGCTGACCGTGGCGAGCACGGCCGGGGAGGGCAGTGCCTTCACCGTCCGGCTGCCGGCTGCCTCGGTCAAGCGCCCGAGAAAGAGCCCAAAGCGATAAGGCCTAGTAGTCTTGCGGGCTGGGCCAGGGCGGGAGTGATTTGCGCTGGGGCCCTGGCATGGGAGTGGCTGCCGGATGTCGTCAACCCGTGGCCTGCCAATCCGATTCCCCGCCTGCTGGTCGAGGGGGTTTTGCTCTGCTCTCTCGCGGCGTTCTTTCGATTGGAGGACCTGGGTCTGTCAAGAAACCACCTGGTCCGGCGCCTGATCGGAGGCCTGGGGCTGGCGGTCGTGCTGTTGCTACCGGCGGCGGCCAGGTGGCATGGCGGGCCTCCGTTGGCTCTGGCCACGGTTCCCGCCCTGGCGCTGGTATCGATCGGTGAGGAGATCGCCTTCCGGGGTGCGGTGTTCACGGTTCTGGATCGGATCGGCGGAGGGATGGTGGCTGTTCTGGGGAGCACCGTTTTGTTCACCGCGGGACATGCCTTCAGTCACCCTCTGGCGGTTTTGCCCGCTGTCGCGGCCGCCGGGCTGGTGCTGGGGGCGTGGCGGTGGGCAACCTCTGACCTGGTCGGGCCGATCCTGGCCCACCTGCTGGCCAACCTCTCGATCTAGGGGCGAAGGTCAAGAATGATCGTGTGTTAGCCAACCGGCTGCCTGCGGTAACCCACATCGGGGGTTCCTGGTCATGAGGGGTTGATAGGCTGGACCGGAATGAACCGGCTCCGCTTGTTGGTCCCCACGGTGTTGGCGCTGACCGCATGCGGCTATTTGGTCACGGCCTGGCAGCTGCCACCGAGCTTTTACGACACCCTTTCGGGCTGCCCTTCCTCGACCGTTCCCTACGCGTGGACCAACCCGCCGGCGGCGTTCAAGTCCAACAACGTCCAGCCCACGGGCGGGGAGAAGGTGATCCATGTCACCAACGGTCAGACCGATCCAGGCACCATGTTCACCGGGGATGGCCAGGCCCAGGTGTCGTGGATCGCGGGCTCATTTGCCCTGCCCGCCAGCGGCAACTCAGTCACCATCGATCTCAAGCCAGTCTCGAGCTTTCCCGATCCAGCCGGCCTTCATGTCTCGACCAATGTCTATCAAGTCACCTCGACCACGCCGATTGTGGGATCGGCGGTTGTCAACCTCTACTACCAGCAGGGCATCGCCGCTCCGTCGATCATCTTCGAATCGCCTGAGGGGACAAGTCAGTGGGACGAGCTGTCCTCGCAGCCGTCCTTGCTCAACGATTGCTCGGTTCACGCCACCGTTCGCAGCGATGGCTTCGTATTTCTCGGTTTTCACGGCAGTAGTCAATCCAGCGGCCAGTCCAGCCAGTTGTTGCCCTATGTGGTTGCGGGAGCGATCGGGCTGGTCTTGCTGGCGGGGCTCCCGTTGGCCCTGATCCGGCGACGGGGCGACGAGCCGGGATCCTAGGGGGAACTGAGTTGCGGGCTTTGCCAGGCAGATGATCGGCCTGGCTGCGGTCTGGCGCGGTTACAATGCTCGGGTCCTCCTCGGGGGGCACTTCGACTGACTCGGCCGTCCGGCTGGGAAATGTCTTGGTGGCTATAGCTCAGCTTGGCAGAGCACCAGGTTGTGGCCCTGGGGGTCACGGGTTCAAGTCCCGTTAGCCACCCCATCTCCCTATTCTCAAAATGCGGACAGCAGTTGGTGCGCGGCGGCCGACAATTGCACGCCAGTTGTGACCACCGCGCATTATTAATAGCGGTCGTCCTGGCGAACCCTGACCCGGAGTCGTCGGGAGTCGTTCATGAACCGTTGCGTTGCAAGCCGATTTCGGACGATGGCTTAGCCGAGATTGTTGTTCTGTCAATTGACATGATGAGCACGGGGACGAACCGGCAGACAGTTTCCTTGAGGGGCCTGCCGCTCGGCCTCTGAGTGCCAGGAGTTCCGGGAACAAAACTAAGGGCTGTCAGGAGCCACAATTGGCTGCGAAAGCGTTAGGCTAGATGACAGTACCTCTCCCGCAGAGGATGGCGCGGGTAGGCGCCAGTCACGTTACTCGACTCCAGGAGGGAGCATGAGCGCGGAAAAAACAAACGTTGCAAGTCGGCGTAGTCGGTCTATCGGGTCTGCCCGAGGCGCCAAGCGAGGTGGTGTGGTAAACACCGGATTGGTTGCGCTTCATGAGGTGGTGGATGCGTTGATCAAGGAGAACAAGCAGCTCAAGAAGCAGGTCGAAAGGCTCACCAGCCAGGCCGCTGGAGCTGCAACCAGCGCATCAGACCGGGCCTTGCGGAACCTGCAGGTCCGGATCAGCAAGGCCATCAGTACCCCGGCCACTCCGGGACGCATCGTCAAAGGTGGCAGAGTTATCATTCGACGTCGCCCCAGCGACCCGGCCACCCTTGAGCGGCGCCGAGCGGCTTTGGCCAAGGCCCGCGAAGTCCTACGTCTGAAGCGTGAGGCGGCCAAGTCCGGACAGTAGCAACATTACGCGAAATGAAGTGAGGTCGCTCCAAAGTGGGGCGGCCTTTATTTCTGATCCGGGATGCTGTTGGAAGGTTGCGAGGGCAGCGACCGGGTGGTCCCTCTATCTCGACCTAGTGGATGAGTTATTCGCTATCGGTTGACCGGAAGACGGCGTAGTCAAGCCCGGCGCTTCGGGCCATTCTCATCGCTCGATGGGCCGCCCGGACAAGTGTATCGGGATCCTCACCGTGGTCCGGGAAGATCGCCAAGCCCAGGCTGCCGGCTAGTGAGATGCGCTTGCCGTCCTCGGCGATGCAGGGCTTGCGCAAGGCCTGCATGAGCCGAGCGGCGCTCTTGATCGCCTCCTCTTCGGAGTTGCCAACCAAGATTCCGGCGAACTCATCGTCGCCGAGGCGGGCAACCGTGTCGGCTCCGCGCAAGCGGCGTTGGAGGCGTTCGCCAACCTGGCGCAGTACCACGTCCCCCCAATGCTCACCGTACGTCTGGTTGATGGACCGGAAGTGTTGTAGGTCGAGCACCAGCACAGCGAAATTGACTCCGTCGCGGCGGCCGCTACGTATGGCATGTGAGATGCGGTCGAAGAGGAGGCCTCGACTGGGGAGGTCAGTGAGTTCGTCGTGCATCGATTGACGCTTGAGGGCGGCTTCCTGGGTCTTGCGAGTGCTGATGTCCTCGACCAGAACAGTGATTGTTCGGCTGTCTCGCTGTCCGGCATCGGGTGTTCCGGCAATGGTCAGGTTCGACCAGAGCAAACGTCCGTCCTTGCGCACGAAATGGCATTCCTTGATGACGCGCTCGCGCCGAGCGGTGAGGACTTTTCGGATCAGCGAGCGCAGCTCTTCCGCCTCAGCGGGGTGAGCGATGTCAGCGAGTGACATTCCGGCGAGGTCGGGCCCGGTGGCTCTGATCATGCGCTGGAACGCGGGATTGCTCTCGGCGATGCGGCCGTGGGGATCGAGGTGGCAGATGCCGATCGGCGAGCAGTCGAAGAGGACGCCATAGCGGCCCTCGATCTCTGATAGCGACTCAGTTTTAACGGTGGGGTCGGTACTTGGGCCTGGTGAGCGATCGATCAAGGTGCGCGAAGAATAACGGGGCGGTGCCATTTCCGCCGCGATATGCTCCGACGGTCCCCCGACGGGTCGGCGTCGGCTAGAGGCTCGGCGAGAAAAGGTGGGCGCCCAGGCGGCGGAAGATCTCGGCTAATCTCGGATGCGTCATGCCCCGCTAGCTCAGGGGAAGAGCAACTGCCTTCTAAGCAGTGGGTCGGGGGTTCGAATCCCTCGCGGGGCACTTTTGTCCTGTCTCAGGACATCGTGGACACCTGTTGCAAGACATTGTGCACAGGCCAACGGCCTCCGAGGGGCTGGTAATTGCGATTGGGGTCGATGGTGAGAGCCCGGATGAGCTGGCCATCGTCGGAGATGATGCGGACGT
>DASZFH010000191.1:0-3171 GCA_035939985.1 Candidatus Dormiibacterota bacterium | reverse complement strand
GAAGCAATATGACCTGATCTCGACGATTGACGCCGTTTGCGAGATCGCTGCCATACGTGGTATCACTCCGAACTCTTACGAAGTCGCATGGTCGGGGATCGACCCCGACGACCTCCATGTCCAGTTGCTGGCCCGACACGTTGGGGCAGACTATGTGGTTAGTGCCAACACACGCCATTTTCCGAACCCGGTTGGGGTTGATGGAAAGAACCGCGGAGAACTGTCGGGCGTGATCTGGATCACCCCCGACCAGGTCTTCTGACGTCCGACCGATCGCGAATGACCTACATGGCCCAATCGCTTTTGCCGGTCAGTTCCAGGAGCCAGGCGAGTAGCGCGGTCCCGTCGTCGTGCCGAAGTCCGAAGCTCGCCGAATGGTGGGCAAGTGCGCCGGCAAACATCACCGGTTGGGCGAGGCCCCCACGGATCGAGTCAGCCATCATCCGGGCTACGGCTGACGGGTCTTCCCGTTCGTGAAGGAGGTCTGACGCGATCCGCGGCGCTAGGGTGACGTAGACGCCTCGGAAGTTGACCCAGTCGGCCGGGTCCAGGTGGCGGGTGTGGAGGCGAACATCTGGGCGGCGGGACTGGCGTCCACCGAGGACCGTGAAGTCGTGACGATCGGCCGGTAAATCGCCAATTCCGTAGAGGACAGCAGCGGATCGATGCGAAACGATCCCCTGGTCGGGCGTCCTTTCCCACGCCGGAACCTCGGGCGCGAGTTGAAGCCACGCGACCAGCAGATCCAGGTGTTCGGGCCGTGGGGCGCCAGCTACCTTGTAGACGCCGCGGCCGACTCGCTCAAGAACCGAGCCCCCCGTCGTCAGCCGGTCGAGGGTGGTCTTGGGGATGCCCGCTTGCTCGGCTTGCCGGCGCGTGATCAGGCCCCATTGCTCTTCTGCAACGGCCGCGAGTCGGCCCAGAGTCTTGTGGTAGGGAATGGCTACATAATACCCCGAAAGCAGGGGTTAAAGGGGGGGCCCGCACCTAGACTGATTCGAATAGGTATCGATCTGTTTAGTCGCACCAATTGACAGTTTTGATAGTTTCTGCGAGGGTGTGGCCATGACGGCCGGGACGATCGAGCGGACCCTGGAGGCTCTGCGCAGCAAGATCGAGCACGCAGATCAGGAGCAGGCGAGGCGCGAGGGGCTGGAACTGATCAATGACCTGCTGAGGCAGCTTCGGCAGGATGGTGGAGAGGCCTGGATCGGAACGACCGAGGCGAAGCGGCTTCTCGGGGTGGCGTCCGAGAACACGGTTAAGGCCTGGGCGACGCTAGGCGTCTTGCAGTCCAAGCAGGTCGGAACCAGGATCAAGGTCAGTCTCAGCGGCGTCCTCAGCGAGGCTCAGCGGCGCGCTCATCCCGAGCTCGGCCATGATCTTGACCCGATGGAGATCGCGGAGGTATAAGCCGGCAGACCAGGAACTACCCCGTGGCGGCGAAGGTAAGCCCGCCCACTCCACGGCGACCCGATGTCGAACCGACCCAACAGTTGCCGAGGCTGCCGGGCGAGTCGGTACATATCGAGCAATGACAAGCCTGAGGGACGGCGACCGGGGGAGGTTTCTGGAGGATATCGGTGTCGCCGCCTCGACTCTTTGGCGGGCGCCAGCACTTCTTCTTGCAGCGGTACTCGTGGAGGTGGGCATTCCAGATGTTCTGAACCTCATCTGGAGGCCCGGGAAGGGTCTTGGGGGCTTCTTCTCAGCGGTGGTATCGCTAATCGTTCTGGCTGGATTTGTCGGAACCGAGCGGCTCTGGTTCAAGCGGTTGTGGGCAGGTGACTCGTTGAGCTTGAGGCAGGCAGCGCAGGTGACGCGGGTCTACGTCGGCCGCTACGTGCGCCTCGGATTGATGGCCACGATCGCGACCCTGATGCCATTCAGCCTCGCCGCCGGACTGGTCCTCCGAATGGTCGATCCCCGGCCCAGTCGGGCCGCCTTCGGTATGTTCATCTTGGCCTTTGCCTACGTTTGGGTCGTCATAGGGGACGTCCTCGCGACCTTCATGACGCCAGCCCTGGCATTTTCAACCGCGTCGGCGCGGCGAGCCTGGGCCATTGGTTGGCAACTTGTACGGAGGGAGTGGCCGGCCAGTGCTCCCTACGTGGTGTTCCCGCCCTTAGCATTCGTCATCGGAACACGTTTGATCGTCTCCTCAGGGCAACACTGGGTGGGCTACGCGCTTGGACCTGTAGCAACTGTCGTCGCGCTGGTAGTCAAGGGTGCCACCGCCAGGTTCTATCTTCGCCTGGACATTCCAGCCGAGGCTGGGGCGGAGCCACTCTGCCAGGCGGGATGAGAAGAGTTCCACGATACGGAGTGTCGGAGGAGTCAGTCGCTGTAGCGGAGCGGAGTCCTGAATAAACCGCTCCACCCAAACTCAAGATCGACGAAATCAGCCCTCCGAATCAGAACCCCCGACTCATAATCGGTTGGTCGGTGGATCGAAGCCACCCGGGCCCACCAACCTCTTCCGGGTTGTTTCGCTCCTCTCCCCTCTGCGGGAGAGGTGGCGCGTCAGCGCCGGAGAGGGGGCCTCACTTTGACTGCCCTAGTTCCGGCCTCTGGCTATGACGAAGCGGAATCGACCTCGTGGCGCAAATGCTTAACCCCACGGTTCATTTGCCGCAGAACTTCGTCAAGCGTCTACCCTGCAACGCTCGCGGGCGACGACTTCACTCCGCAGGCCCCACTCCAAAGTCCCAGGACAGCATGACGGGCGCCGACTCGCGGGTGCCACCGGCCGCCAAATAGGTGGCCAGGGCGGCATCGTTGTCGTCGTCGGCCAGCGTCCACATGCCGTAGCAGCCCCGCTGCTGAGCCAGTTCGGCCAGGGCTCGGACCAGCGCGGACCCGTAACCCCGGCGCCGGAACGGCTCGTCCACGCTGAGCTCGTAGAGGAACATCTCAGTGCCCTTGTCCGGGTGAGTCATCTCTACACCGGTGATGAAGCCTGATGCCGTGTCCCCCTCGTAGGCCACCAGGATGTGATGGGTGTCGGACTCCAGGAAGCGGGTTGCGGCGGTTGGGCTGACCGGCTGGTCGAAACACGGTCCAAGCTGTTCGACAGCCGCCTCGTCACCGGGACCGAGTTGCCTTACATACATCAGCCGAATGGTGGCACGGGGGCTGGTGGCCTTGCTCGGGTTCATCATGATTTTCCTG
>DASZFH010000190.1:0-4455 GCA_035939985.1 Candidatus Dormiibacterota bacterium | reverse complement strand
GACCACGTTGATCATGACCCTGGTCGTCTCCGCTTCCTCCCAACTTATCCGATTGGTGGTTTCGTCACCGCTGGCATCAACGGCCACGAGGGCGCCCGCCAAGTCTCCCCTCTGGTATTCCCGAGCGACCAGGGTCACCTTGTCCGTTTGTGTCAGTCGCTCGAGGTCGGGTCCGACTTCGGCGGTAACGACCGTAACTGTGGCCCCGGCATCGAGTAGGGCCCGGGCCTTTTCCGCGGCCAGTGATCCTCCCCCGATTACGACCGCGGGTTGGCCGACCAGATCCAGGAAGGCGGGGTAGTACCTCAGGGGGCTACCTCAACTCTTGGCGGCGGCCTCCCGGCTTAACACGGCGGCCACCTCCGGCCGGGTGAACTCCACGGGAAGGGGTTCACCGCTGATCAGCATTTCTCGGACCTTGGTCCCGCTCAGCATGAGGCGGTCAGAAGCGGGGTGGGGACAGGTCCTGGTGGAGGCCATTGAGCCACAGGCCTTGCAAAAGAAGGTGTGCTCGAACTTGAGGATCTCAATTCCGATCTCCTCGGGGGTGTAGTCGTCGAAGATCCGGTGCGCGGCATAGGTGTCGTAGTAGTTGCCCACCCCGGCATGGTCGCGCCCGACGATGAAGTGGGTGCAGCCGTAGTTGCGCCGGATGATGGCATGGAATACCGCCTCTTTAGGTCCGGCATAGCGCATCCAGGCGGGGTTGGTGACCAGCATGGCCCGGTCGGCGGGATAGTAGCCGTCGAGCAGAGTGCGGTAGCACTCCATGCGCACATCGGCGGGTATGTCGTCGCTCTTGGTATCGCCCACCAGCGGGTGAAGGAGGAGGCCGTCGATCGACTCCAGCGCCACCTTTGTCAGGTACTCGTGGGCGCGATGGACGGGGTTGCGGGTCTGGAACCCGACCATGGTTTTCCAGCCTCGTCGTTCCATTTCAGCCCGGACCTGGGCGGGAGTGATGTCGTATTCGGGGCTGGTCAGCTTTGGGCTGGCCAGAGCGACCACGTCGCCTGCGATGGCCCAGGCTCCGCTTGCCTTGAGGACCTGTACCCCAGGGTGGGCGTCATCGTCCGTACCGAAGATCGCAGGGGCCTCGGCCGCCGGGTCGGTGGGGTAGATCTCGGTCACGGTGACGATGCCGATCGGTTCCCCTCCACTCCAAAGGCTGATGCGCTCGCCGGGCCCGGCCAACTTGGACCCTGCCTCGTCGGTTCGAAGCAGGACCGGGATGGTGAAGGGCTGGCCGCCGTGAAGGCGACCGCGTTCGATCACCGATCGGTAGTCGGCTGACCCCATGAATCCGTGGAGGGGGCTGAGTGCGCCGCTGGCGAGCAGGAAGAGGTCGGAGAGCTCACGGGATCCGACTCCCAGTCGGGGCAGCTCTTCGGCTTCTGATCGGAGCGCTTCCAACTCCGGGCCTGAGGGAAGTGCCTCCCGGAGGGGCAGCTTGATGTGTCCAAGCGCCTCAAGGGCGGCCAGGATCTTGGTGACCGACTCCTCGACGGTCTCCGTGGCGCTGTTCACCACCACCTCGGGGTTGAGGGGTTCCTCGTATGGGTCGCTGACGCCCGTAAAATTCTTGATCTCGCCCGCGATCGCCTTGGCATAAAGGCCCTTGACGTCCCGGCGGACCAGCTCGTCGAGAGAGCATTTTACGAACACCTCGACGAAGTTGGGGGTTTCGGCGCGGACCGCATCCCGAACTTCGCGGTAGGGCGAGATCGCCGCGGTGATGGCGACTCCGCCGCTGCGAGCAACGAGCCGAGCGACGTAGCCGATCCTGCTGACATTGGTATCGCGATCTTCTTTGGAGAATCCCAGTCCTTTGGAAAGGTGGGTCCGGACCTCGTCCCCATCAAGGACTTCGGGCGGGCGGCCCAGGGCGGTCAGCTCTTGATTTAGCCGCTCCGCGATGGTGGACTTGCCTGCTCCGGAGAGCCCTGTCAGCCAGATAACGAAACCATTCACCTTTACTTATCTCCCAATGCGGTGTCTTCTAAAACCGGGTCGTGTTTGGCGGGAATCACATTCCCGCTCACATCGAAATTGATGCCGCACTCTTTGACCGCGCCTTCCTCCCACCACCAACGTCCGGCCCGCTCGTCCTCGCCCGGTGTGGTCGCCCGGGTACAGGGTTCGCAGCCGATCGACGTGTAGCCGTCGTTGTAGAGGGAGTTGACGGGGAGGCCGTGTTCGTGAATGTACCCCCATACATCATCGTGGCTCCACTTCACCAGTGGAGCGACCTTTGCTATGCCACCCTTGTCTTTGTCTGCCTGGACAACTGGAACGTTCGATCGCGTTGGGGATTGGTCCCTGCGAAGGCCAGTCAGCCAGGCGTCGTAGCCAATCAGGGAGCGGCGCAAAGGCTGGGTCTTACGGATCCCACAACACAGGTGCCGATTTGCCACCGATTGACGGAAAAGATTGGTCCCGTGGGTGGCGGTCATCTCGGCCACCTCCCCCTGGTCTGGATAGACCAAACGGATGGGAACTTCATACCGGGCGCGAACGGTGTCGATCAGGTCATGTGTTGCCTGGGGCAGGCGCCCGGTGTCGAGGGTGAGGATTTCGAAGGGGCGCCCCATCTTGGCGGCCAGGTCAATCAGGACTGAAGACTCGGCCTGAAAACTGGCGACCAGAACCACCTTTTCGAATCTGCCAAAAGCCCATTCCAGGATGGCCTGGGCTGGGCTCCCCTCCAGGGACGCGGCAGCCAGGTCTAACTCCTCGGCGATCGATGTTGGACGCACGTTTTGGCGGACTCCTCAGGTTTGATTGGTCATCGGGAGGCGAGACTGAAGCGGGCTGTTTTTCAGCCCACGCCGTCCGGCAAAGCCGGACGGTATCGCTGAGCTAGCTACAGGAGCCGCTCGCGGTGCGGACCAGATCTATTTCCAAGCGCCGACTCAGTGTGGCCACCAAGGCAACCGGATTCCGCACCCAACCAACTTTAGCGAGTCGATCAAATCAACGCCAATCCCAGATGCGGTCGCCCCCTAGGCCGGGGCGCGGACAGAGTCGTCCTGGACGATTTCAAACCGTTCGGGTTCCGGCCAGGCGCCTGGTGGGGGATGGTCGAGGCGTTTCCAACGGTCGACCAGAACCAGAGTTGGGAGTCGGGCCACCAAGGCCGCGGTGCCAAGGCGGTTGATGAAGCTGCCGTCTTCAAACACCGCATCGCATCCCACTACCGCCAGTTCGGCCTCAAGCTGGTCGATCGCGATCGTTTCTGCGTCGAGGCCCGCAGTGCGAAGGTCTGAAGCCAAGAGGTGACCTTCGTCATCTGGCCCGGCCACCACGATCTGCACCAGGGTGGGCCGAGCGTAGATCAAGGCCCGGGCGACCAGGGAGCTGTTGGAGATAGTCCCCACCCGGCGGCCGGCGATCGGGCCGATGGCCGCTCGCGCCACCCGTCTTCGCTCGGCGTCGCCCCGCTGGATGACCGCTCGAACGTCTGCGCAGTCCATGGCTTCGCCTATCGCCGCCTCAATCGCGGGCATGGCGGGTCGTAAGACAGACAGACGGGCGGCGATCTCCGCGCGGCGCTCGACCGGTGCCAGGTGGAGGATCCCCAGGGCCTTCCGGGCGAGGTAGCCCGCACCGTGGGAGCGGTCGCCGGCGATTTCGGCCAGCCCAGCATCCAATTGGGAGCTGACCGTCGAGCCGAGCCTTCGGGATCGGTCTGGTGGCAGGGGACTGGGAACCATGGTCAAGCTAAACTCGCCTTCCTGGAGCTTGGCTCGGCCCCGCCTGGGGGTTTTGCCAGAGCCGCCGGCGTAGCTCAATGGCAGAGCAGCTGTTTTGTAAACAGCTGGTTGGGGGTTCGATTCCTCTCGCCGGCTCCAGCCCTTACCCCTTTAACGCTCGCTCTCTGGCCACAGAGACTCTGTGCCGGGTTGCGGATAATAGGCTGAGCGGGAAACAGTAAGTCGCCCGCAACAGGTGGCCCGGGGCGCCGAGCAAATGATGTCCCCACCGGACCTGCGCTGATGTCCAGCCCATTTCGATGGCACGACGTAGATCTCCCGGCGTACCCCCCGGGAACAGGGTGACCACGCTTCCGACCATGCTGAGTAGATGGGCGTCGGATCCTCCGGTCACAGCTTTCGCGACCGGCGTGAGCCGACGCTTGGCCTGAGAATTGGCCAGCTCGGCCAGCGGCGTTCCGTTGGCGATTTCGACGGCGTCGAACGGCAGGGTGGCAGCCAGGTGACCGACGCTCTTGATCGGGGCATAGGGGTGGGCCGCGATCGCCAGGCCGCCCTGCTCATGGATCAGAGCGATGGTTCGCTCGGCGGATAGCCCAGCGGGGACATCTCGTTCTAAAAAGAGGCCCAGAATGTGGCCCTCGATGCTGCTCACCTCGGAGCCGACGATGATGCCAAGGCCGTCGCTGCCCAATTCCTCCCGCACCCTCAGACCCCCCTCGATCCGGTCATGGTCGGTGAT
>DASZFH010000189.1:0-2527 GCA_035939985.1 Candidatus Dormiibacterota bacterium | reverse complement strand
CCCGGGGGCTCTGTGGTCGCCGGGGTGAGTGCTCCGGCAAGTCACCTGGACCTCGCGGAGGGGTTTGTATCTCCCAGTTTCGATGAATATCTGAGCGTTCTCAATCCGGGCATGACGGCCGCCACGGCCAACATCACCTATCTCGTTTCCGGCGGTGCCCCGTTCACCCAGGTGGTGGGGGTCCCCGCAAACAGTCGGCAGACTGTCCATGTCAACCAGGTTCTGCAGCCATACGTTTCGGCCGCCATTCACATCGATTCCACCCAGCCTTTGGTGGTGGAGAGGCCGATGTACTTCGTCTACAACGGCTGGACGGGTGGACACGACGCGGTGGCAACCAGTTCAGCCAGTCTGACCTCGACCGCGTATTTCGCGGAGGGAACCACCCTTCCCCAATTCCGGGAGTACCTGACCGTCGAGAATCCCAACGCGGGCACTGTTCCGGTCACGTTGACCTATTACACGGCTTCAGGAACCGTGGTCAAGGGTCTTGGTTTGGCCGGCTTGAGCCGGACCACGATCCAGGTGTTTGCTGGCGATATGAGTGCCAATGGGGCGTGTGATCCGGTCACCTCCTGCGGGGTCGGGTCGGGGGTGCCGGGGGTCTCAGTTTTGGTACAGGCGACGGGGGCACAACCGATCCTGGTCGAGCGGCCGATGTACTTCGACTATTGAGTCGCCCTGGGCTGGGGAGCAGCGAGGGCCGGTGCCGGTACATCGGAGGGGTCGGGCCGGGTCGTGGCCATCGAATTTGGGTTCCCGACTGCGATCCGCTCCCTTTCGGTAGCGTCGCCCAACCCACACTGGCCGTAATGTCCCGCCGGGACCAGCTTCCCGACTTGTAGGTTTTGGCAGGTCCAAACGGGCCGCAGCGGAAGTCCGGCAAGGTCTGTGCCCTGAAACTGACCTGGAGCATACGCAGGGCACTTATCAAAGCTCGCCGGAAAGGGGCGTTGAAAAGGGCATCGATCGAGAGGTAGGGTCACCGTGCCCGGGCCTCGGTCGTGACTGCCCCGAGCGGCAAACCGCCCTGCTTGCGAGTATCGTCCCAGCACTGCTGCAATCCACCCACCGGGTCGCACCGTAGCCCAACACCCGTAACAAACGCCGCAATTCAGTTCGTACTTGGCTTGAGTTCTTGGCGCAGGAGCTTCCCCCCCTCGCTGCGCGGTAACCTGTCAACCGCCACCCAGCTTCTCGGAAGTGCGGCCGCGGGGAGAAGCGGGCGGCACCACTCCTTGAGGGCATTGAGGTCGGCAGACCCGACGACTACGGCCCGGACGATCTGGCCCCATTGGGGGTCTGGGATGCCCAAGACGGCGGCATCTCTCACGTCGATGTGGGTTCGGAGGATTGCCTCGACTGCTTCCGGGTGGACTTTCTCTCCTCCGGTGATGATCACGTCGTCGGCCCGTCCCTGGATAGTCAATGCTCCTCTGGAGTCGAGAAAACCCACGTCACTGGTCATCAGTTCGGAGAAGGGATCCTCGCCCAGGTATCCCGTGGCGAGCGTTGGACTGGCGATTGAGATACGGCCGTCGATAATCCTAAGGTTGACGCCCGGGACGGGGAACCCGGAGGTACCCGCGAGGTCGGCGGCTCGGCCAGGAGGGATCACCGCCACTAGGGAGCCTGACTCGGTCAGGCCATATGACGGACAGACCGTCAGGCCGAGGGCAGTCCACTTGAGGACATCGGCGGCATAGCTGGGCGCGCCGCCAAGAACGATCGCCTCCAGCTCACTTAGCAGGAGAGTGCCGCCGGCTGCGACCAGGCGGTCGAGCATCGTGGGGACAAGCGAAATAAGAGTTGGTCGCTCCTGCGCGATTGTCGTCAGGACTGTCGTTTCATCAAAACCAGGCAGGGTGATCACCGGCTGCCCACCGACGAGGGCCCGCATTAAGATCGCCAGGCCCCCGATATGGGCCGGCGAGAGGGCGAGTAACCAGCGATCCGATTGCGCCACTTTGAGGGCGGCGATGCAGCTGTGGGCAGAAGTCACCTGGCTGGCGAGGGTTAGGCGGACACCCTTGGGCCCGCCTTAAGTACCTGAGGTGAAGACCACGAAGGCATCGCCCTCCGGGCCGGTCTCAAACTGGGTGAGGGAGTGCAGCGACTCGCCATCCAGGATCACGGACGGTCCCACGCTCGCGATTGCCGCTTGGGTCAGAGTGGGGCCGAGGCGGCGGGAGAGCGGGATTGCGGTCGTGCCGATCCGGATGCACGCGTAGAGGTTGATCGCGAAACGGGCTGAACCCTCGGCCATGAGGAGGACGCGGTGGCCCGGTCTCACTCCGGACCGTTCCAGCCGTCGGGCGGCATCCTCAACCTTCCGATCGACCTCGGACCAGGATAGGCTCAGTCCGGCGGCTGGGTCGATCAGCGCCGGGTCCCTGCCCTGCAGCAACGCTCGCTCGCGCAAGAGATCGGATACGATGACATTGATAGTAACTGCTCTAGGAGTGACAACTTGAACGGCCAGCGAAGTGAGGCGTGGATGCGCCGGGGCGACTACGAGGATGTCGTC
>DASZFH010000188.1:0-3782 GCA_035939985.1 Candidatus Dormiibacterota bacterium | reverse complement strand
GATGTGATCGAAGCTGAGGCCTGGCGATGGCTGCGGTCCCGCCCCGAGCGTGAGTACTCGTTTGTGGATGCGACAAGCTTCGCCGTGATGCGTCGGAGGCGGATGCGTGAGGCCCTGGCATTTGACGGTGATTTCAACGCGGCCGGGTTTGTTGAGGTTCGCCCCTAGCCTAGAGGACCAGCCGAGTCCACTCTGGTGTGGCCCGAGCCGGGTCTGCGGCCACCCGGCTCGGTATCCTCGGGGAGTGCTTTCTGGAGTGACAGCGATCGACCACGTCAACATCGTGGTGTCAGACCTTGAAGGGATGGTCGACTTCTACGCGCATGTCCTCGGCCTCCGCGTCACCAACCGCGGCGTCATCGCCGGTGGCTGGGTGGATGCGGTGGTGGGTCTGACCGACGTCGAGGCCGAATTCGTCTTCTTAGATCCCCCATTGGGGCCCCGTGTCGAATTGCTCCACTATCGCCGGCCGAGCGAAAATCCTGCGGCGCGCCTGGGACGAGCCAACCTCCCTGGCCTGCGGCACATAGCCTTCAAGGTCTCATCCATCGAAGCTGTTCTCGAAGGGCTGCGGGGAGCCGGGGTCGAGTTCGTGAGCGAGGTTCAAATGGTCCCCGCGACCCAGCTAGAGATTGCTCCCGAAATCCGCAAGCTCCTGGTCTACTTCCACGATCCGGAGGGAAATCTGCTGGAGCTATGCGAGTACCGGCCGGCGGCCACGATCTCCGATAAAGATGGTCAGGACACCTCCCGCGCAAGCTGAGGTGGCAGAGCCGATCTGACCCGTGCCGGGTCTGGGCCTCAGCCACGCGTGGGGCACCGCTGCGCCGCACCGCCTGTTGGGCCGTCGCATACCGTCAGCAGCAACCTCCCGAACACAAATATCCTGACTTTTGCGACGACTCGGAGATCAGCGTTAGCTTTGCTTGTGGCCACTCCAGCAAGGATTCGGAGACGCCAGCAGTCCGCCCCCCCAAGCTGGTCGAGCCAGTGGCAGGGGATCAGTTGATCGTGGCCAATCCCAAGCCCTCGGCGGCGACCGTTAACCGAGCGTCGAATGTCATCATTCGCAGCTCCGGGAGCTCTCGGCTGAGGGTCGCGACCGTCGCCAGATGCCACAAATCGGCTCCCCGCAGGGGCCACCCCGCGGAGAGTCCGTCGATGCTTGCCCAGTCGGGTTGAAGCGCAAGGCGGCGCCATGGCCCGGTCCGAACCACTTCCCTAGTCGCATCCGCGATCACCCCCGGAAGATGGCCTTCACGCACTAGCCGCGCTATCACGGCTAAGACCTCCGCATATCCCAGGGTTGAAATCAGGTGGGTGCCAGGACGCCCGATGGTCTTGGTTGCCTGTTTGCTATGGACATCCGCAACAAGGACAGAAAGCACGGCCGATGAATCCCAGTAGAGAACCGGGATGGCCAGGTCAGGCATCGCGATCGTCTTGCAATGCCTTCTGCGCGTCAGCTCCGATCTTCACCGCCGGCGGAATTGGTGTATCGGGCCGAACACGGGAGTCAATCCAACCCCATTTGGCCAGCTTCGACAGCCGATGTTCGAGCGGGGACGCCAAGTCGTTGAGGGGTGCGAGCCTCGCCACCGGCCGCCCCCTGTCGGTGATTATCCACTCGGTGCCTCGTTCCGCTTCACTCACCAGCCGGCTCAGCTGCGCCTTGGCCTCACGGATGCCGATGGTCAAGCTTTGCATGTAGTTATTGTAGGCCGTTTTGGCTCTAGTCTCCCAATGACTTCAGCCCGACCACATGCGCCTCGAAAACCCGTCGGGCGGAATCCAGCAGTTCGCGCTTTGGCCAGCGCGTGCCCCCAGAGGTGGATGACCACTCCAGCCAATGCGAGCGGTCGCAATTCAGAGGCTCTCGGCCGAGAGCCGGGCCTCTCTGGCAGACAGCAGGTTAAAAAGGGTCCTCCACCCACGCAGTTGGGTGAGAGTAGGGAGGGGGGTTAGGTACGAAGGCGTCGGCCTAACCCAACAGCCCTATTGCTAGATGAGGCCCTTGCCGAAACAAATGCTGCCGGGAGACGATGCGTATTCTCCCCAGCAATCGACTTCGGTAAAACCAGCCCGGCGATAGAGCCCCATGGCCGCACTCTGGTGAATACCGGTCTCGAGCACCAGGCGCGTCACCCCCAGGGCCTTGGCGGCAGCCTCGAGGTTCTCAAGTACAGCCGCCCCGACTCCTCGGCTGCGGTAATCGGCCTCGACGTACATTCGCTTGACCTCAGCGGTGGTCGGATCGAGAATCCGGATCGCTCCACACCCGATCGCCCGACCGCCTAATCGCGCCACGAGGAACCTGCCTGCGCCTTCTGTCAATTGTTCGGGCTTGAGATTGGCGCCGAAGCATTGTTCTGGTGGATAGAGTTCAGCCAGAACCCCGTCGAGTTCTTCCACCAGACGCCTGGCGTCCGTGGAATCGAACGCTTCCGCCGCGATGGCCAGGCCTTCTGGAGGAGGGATGGTCGTCACGTCGGCGGTGGACATTTCCCCGCGGTATATGCGAATGCGTTGCCGGTGACAGGAAGGTTGGAAGGGGGATTAACCATCACGCTGGTGCTGTCCTGGCTGAGGCCATCCTCGCAGTCGTAGAAAGCCTGGAGGTCGGGGGGCGGGGAGGCGGTATCGCTGGCGGGATTAGGATCGTTTGGACCGCCGGCCAACCAAATCTCCAGGAGGCGGTATCCAGGTCCCCCCTCCGGTCCCGTACTGGTGGTCCAATCCGCGGTGCAGTCATCGCAGCTGTCTTCCATCACGAAGTACCTCTTGAAGTATGCGATGTAAACCCGAGTGCCGGGCGGGAATTCCGTCGGATCCGAATCGAATGTGATGGGATCGGCATAGCTTCCGGTTCCGCCAGCCGTCTGATGAATTTGAGGAAAGTCGATTTGAGCGGAGTTGTCATCTTCCGGCCAGCCTGAGACATCAACCTGCATGGTGTAGCTGGTTGTCGGTTTGGGGGGCACGGACGAAGAGAGAGGAGTGCCCGGTGGGGCAGATGGTGAATTGTTGGCAGGAGGAGACGTGGCTTCCGGCGTCGGGCTTGCTGTTGCGGGCGACGACTGGCCGCGAGGCGTGGATGAGTTACTGGTGATTGGCTGGGAGGAGGGGGCTCCCGAAGTCGAATTGCTTGCCATCGGCGAAGCTTGGCTGCCGCTGACCCCACCGGTGGGGTTGGATCCGCCGCACGCCGCGGCCCCCAAGATCGCAACGGTGGTGAGTGCTGCCCTAAGCGAAAGCTGTGTCATCTGGATTTGATACCTCCTTGTTCAATCCGTCGATTGGCCCCCCCCCAGAAGTTCCTCAACCCAGATGGCAGTATCTGTCAGTTGGGGGGAGGGCAGGTGCCGTTGCTGTATACGAAAGGCTTGCTGCTCACCGCCAGGTTGTCGGGTGGGTTGACCATCACGCTGGTGGAGTCCTGGCCGAGCCTGTCCTCGCAATCAAGGAAAGCCTGCAGGTCTGGGGGCGGGGTGGCGGTGTCATTGGTGGGGTCGGGATCGGCGGGGCCACCAGTCAACCAGATCTCCAGCAGTCTGAACCCGGGGCCGCCCTCGGGGCCCGTGGAAGTCCAGTCCAGCGTGCAGTCGTCGCAGCTGTCCTCCATTACGAAATATCTCTGGAAGTAGGGGATATAGACCATGGTGCCCGGCGGAAACTCTCCCGGATCCGAGTCGAAGGTGATGGGATCGTAGCGGGTTCCAGTCCCACCGGCGGACTGGTGAACTTTGGGGTAGTCGATCTGGGTTGAGTTGCCGTTCTCCGGG
>DASZFH010000187.1:0-6032 GCA_035939985.1 Candidatus Dormiibacterota bacterium | reverse complement strand
GGCAGCTTCACCGAGGGCGCGGGTCCCGGTCGCAAATTCTGGGATCTCGAACACTCCCACCGGACCGTTCCATACCAATGTCGCCGCGCTCGCGATTACGGCGGCAAATTGGCGGATGCTCTCCGGTCCGATATCGAGAATGATCCAACCCGGCTCGATCTGATCAACCGGCATGATCCGAACCTCCTGGTCGGGTGCGACCGCTCGCGCGCACACGGCGTCCACAGGGAGAAGGAGCTTCCCGGCGGCATCGGCCTCAACCCGCCGAGCCTCGTCAAGGCTGGCGTCTTCGACCAGGCTGGCACCGACCTCGTAGCCCTTGGCCTTGAAAAATGTATTGGCCATCGCTCCACCGATGATCAAGCTGTCGACCTTGGGCAGGAGATTACGCAGCACGCCTGTCTTGGTTGAGATTTTCGCCCCGCCCACGATCGCCACGACCGGGTGGCGTGGATCGTCCAAGGCGCGGTGGAGAGCCTCAAGTTCGGTCAACATCAGGCTGCCCGCGTAAGCGGGAAGGTGATCGGCTATCCCCACCACCGAAGCATGGGCTCGATGAGAGGCTGCGAAGGCATCATTGACGTAAAGGTCACCAAGGGCGGCAAGGCGGCGGGCGAAGTCGGCGTCGTTTGCCTCCTCCTCAGGATGAAAGCGGACGTTCTCCAGAAGAATGACCTCTCCGGGAGCCAGCGCTTCCACCGCTGCTTCCGCTTCAGCTCCGGTGCAATGTTCGACGAATGCGACTTTGGTCCCCAGTAACTCGCTGAGTCGTCCCGCCACCGGGCGCAGCGTGAAGCTGGCGTCAGGCTTGCCCTTCGGACGGCCCAGGTGCGACATCACGACGGTCTTTGCCCCGCGCTGGGAAAGGCTACGGATGGTCGGCAGCGCTGCCCGCAGCCGCGTCTCGTCGCCAATCGAACCTTCTTTGAGCGGAACGTTTAAGTCTTCCCGCAGCAGAACTCGGAGCCCCCTGACATCAGGAAGCTCATAAGAGGCCTTCATTCCGAAGCTCCTAGAGCGACCCGGCGACCAGAGCGATCAGGTCAACCATCCGGCAGCTGAACCCCCACTCGTTGTCGTACCACGAGACCACCTTGGCTGACTTGTCTCCCAGCATCAGGGTGAGCCCAGCGTCCACGATGGAGGAATGAGGGTTGGTTTTGAAGTCCGACGACACCAACTGTTCGGTGCTGACCTGCAGGATCCCCTTCAGAGCCCCATCGGCCGCACTCTGTAGAGCCTCGTTGATGGCGGTCACAGTCGTCGACTTGGCCAGGTCGACCGTCAGGTCTATGACCGAAACGTCAAGGATAGGAACTCGGAATGCCATGCCTTGAAACTTCCCCGCCAGCTCTGGAAGAACTTCAGATACTGCCCGGTTCGCCCCCGTGGAGGTGGGAATAACGTTGTCCGCCGCAGCCCTTGCCCGACGCAAGTCGCTGTGAGGGAGATCCTGGAGCCTCTGGTCGGCAGTGTAGGCGTGAATTGTCGTCATCATCCCCTTCTCAATGCCGAAAGTGTCGTTGAGAACTTTGGCGACGGGGATCAAACAGTTGGTGGTGCAACTGGCGTTGGAGATGACGTGGTGGCTGGAGGAGTCATAGCCCTGGTGGTTGACACCCATCACGACCGTGTAGTCCTGGTTGGTGGCAGGTGCCGATATCAGCACCTTGCGGGCTCCGCCCTTGTCGATGTGCACCCGCGCTTTGTTGGCGTCAGTGAAGAGTCCGGTCGACTCGATCACAATGTCTACCCCCAGGTCCTTCCAGGGAAGATCTCCGGGATCGCGGTAGCTGAGGAACTTGAAATGGCGATCACCGGCTTGGATGCTGTCCCCGGAGACCGAGACATTGGGCCCGAAGGTTCCGAGCGCAGTGTCGTGTTTGAGCAGGTGGGCAAAAGTGGCGGCACTGCCAAGGTCGTTTACCGCGACCACTTCAATGCCTGGATTGAGCTCAGTTGCCGCCCGATAGATGTTCCGTCCGATTCGTCCGAAGCCGTTGATGCCGACCCTGATTGGCATAGTGTCTACTTCCTCCAAACGCGCGACCTGGCGCATTGACCTGACCCGATTGAGATGATGCAGGATGACTTTACGTCAAGCGCGGGGTCCGACGGCCGCGAGCCCTGGGGCGGCCATATCCGCGGCGAGCGCGACGATTCTGCGCAGGCGATGGTTAACGGCTGATTTGGTCACCTCCATCATCAGAGCGAGTTCGACCAAGCTCAGGTCCGGGCGCAGGCGGCGCCAGCGAGCCACCTCGCGCAGAGCTGCCGGAAGTGCGTCGATCACTCCCGCCCGCTCCAAAGCGTCGATCGCGCCCAGCTGGCGCCGGGTCGACTCCACCGTCCGATCAAGATTGGCGGTCTCAAAGTTGAGTCGACGGTGTACTTGACCCCGAACTTCGCGAACTATCCGAGCGTTCTCAAATTCCATGACTGCCCGGCTTCCGCCGACGATAGAGAGGCAACGGACGATTTGATCCGCGTCCTTCACGTAGACCACCGGGCGCCCGGCCCGAACGTTCATTCGAGCCCGGACCCCGAAACCTTCCATCAGTGCCCCGATCACCTCCGCCCAGGCCTGGTCCGGAGGCAGAAATTCGAGGTGATGCCCGGCGGAGGGTCCATTGACCGATCCGCCCCCAAGGAACAGGCCCCGCAGCAGCGCCTTGCGGTCGCAAACCGACTCGGGAACCCGCGCTGGACTTTCCAGCGCTGAGGCCAGCTGCCCGGCAGCCCCATGATCGACAAGGAATTGCGTCCGCCGGGGGGCTCTAACGACCTCAAAACGCGGGACCTCGGGGGTTAACGCTCGGGCCAACCTGATCAGCTTGCGAGCAAGATCGTTGCGGTACACGCGATAGTGGGCCCAGCCACCACTCACAACCCCGCCGCTGGCCACGAAGACCCCGACCAACTCATTCTTTTGGCAGCACGTCCGAGCTGGGATCAAACCGGCCAGCTCAGCTTTCAACTCGGTCGAGAAGGACATCGACATCTCATCTCAAATCGCTGGGCAGCGCCGCCAACCCGGCGGGGGTCACCAGGCCCTGCGCCACCAATTCCTTGATCCGGGAACGGTTTGACTCAGACCAGTTGCTCTTTGGACGACGAGGAGTGAATCTGGTGGCGAACGAGTCGGAGTCATAGCTTCGCTCCTGACCGTCGATCCAGCCGAAGCACAGGGCCTCCCGGACGGCTTCTTCGTAGCTGACTGTCTGGCGACCGGTGCTCTTCTTATAGGACAACAGCCAGATGACCTGCTGATCAGCATGGTGGTCAGCCAGCCATTGTCGCCAGGCAGCCCGTGACTCCACCCTCAGAGTTGGCCCGATTTCGAAGGCGGTCACCCGCCGAGCTCGCGGTGTCTGACTTCCACGTCCAGGTCAGGCTTGGCGGACAACCTGGATCCCAAGGAGGCAGCCAAGGCCACCGAGCGGTGACGCCCACCGGTACACCCCAGGGCGATCGTGGCCTCTACCTTCCCGTGGGCTTTGAATTCCGGGATAACCTGCACCAGAAGTGACTCAATGGTTGCCATAAAGGTGACCGCTGGAGCTTGGCCGAGCACATATTCCTCAACCGCCGCCTCCAATCCGGTCAGCGCCTTGAGTTCGGGAATCCAATAAGGGTTATCGAGGAAGCGAACATCGAAGACCCACTGAGCCTGGGCCGGGATCCCAGCCTTGAACCCAAAGGACATAATTTGGAGCCTAAACCGATCGCTGGTTCGAAGGCTATCGACCAGAGCCGGTAACCCATCGACCGCGGCTCTGTGATGGGCTCGTTGATATGTCCCTTCAGGCTCACCGTCATCGGGGCCAAGATGTATCAACTGATAGGCCAGGCCCTGGCGGTCAGCGGTCCTCAGGAGCTCGGCCACGGGAGGGAACCGAATCACCGCCAAGTTGGAGCGAGGATCAATGGGCCCCAGGGGGAGCCCGGAAAAAACCGCCCAGCCCCGCTCCTGGAGGATCTCGGCGGCACGGCCCAGGTCGGATCCCCCCAGGATCAAGAGACTCACAACGATTCCTTGAGCCGAACCGCCAGGCGCTCAGGAATTCCGAGGGCAACGATGGATGACACCGGCGCTTCGCGGATGGCATTCACTGACCCGAAAGTCCTGAGCAGGGCTCGCTTGCGAGCAGGCCCGATGCCTTCCACAGAATCAAGGGGCGATGACAGAGCCTTCTGACTGCGAACCTTGCGGTGATGGGTGATCGCGAACCGGTGGGCCTCGTCCCGGATCCTCTGCACCAGGAACATGCCCGGGGAATTGTGTTCCTGGACAATGGGAACCTCCGCCCCGGGGGCCCACAACTCCTCGCGCTCCTTGGCCAGGCCGAAGATGGGGATATCCGCAAATCCGACCTCCTCCATCACGGCCACCGCAGCGCTGAGCTGACCTTTGCCGCCGTCGATAATGACCAGGTCGGGAAGGGCAGAGAAGGACCGATCCCCGGCTTCCGAGGATTCCTCGCGACGTTGGGCCTCTTCAAGTCTTGCAAACCGGCGCCGGAGCACCTCCTGGAGCATTGCAAAATCATTGGGGCCCGGGCCGTATCGGATCTTAAAACTCCGGTATTGATCGTTTACCGGCCGGCCCCCCTCGAAAACAACCATCGCCCCGACCGCTGAGTCACCCTGGATGTTGGAGATGTCATAGCACTCGATACGCGCGGGCTGATGGTCAAGGTCAAGTGCCTGGCTTAATCCCGCCAGCATGGGCTCGGTACGGCTACGGTCATAGTCCGCCCGAATGCGGAGTTGCTTGAGTTCGTCCGCCGCCGTCGCGGCGAGTTGGGAGATCAGTGCCTTTCGCCGGCCTCGCTGTGGCACCACGAGACCGACCGGGCCACCGCGGCGAGCCGCCAGCCACTGACTCAGAAGTTCCGGTTCCTCGACCGGGCCCGGGAGGATAACGGTGTGAGGCAGGTGGGTCGCGCTCCCGTAATACTGGACCACGAAGGCGCGCAGCATTTCGGGCACGGAAAACGTTTTGGCTCCCTCCAGGACATGCCCATCGTGGCCCACCATCTTCCCGCCCCTGACGTAAGCGACCTCGACATAGACATCCCCACCCTGCTGCGCAAACGCGATCAGGTCCTCATCCTCGCGACTGCGAGTCAATACCTTCTGCCGATCTGAAATCTTCTCGATGGCCAGCAGGCGATCCCGATAACGGGCCGCATGTTCGAACTGGAGATGATCAGCCGCCTCCCCCATTCGTTTTCTGAGTTCTTTGGTCAGGACGTCGGAACGGCCCTCCATAAACAGTGCGACCTGATGGAGATTGGCCCGATAGTCCGCTGCGCTGATCCTTCCTTCGCAGGGTCCCGAGCAGCGCTTGATGTGAAAATCGAGGCAAACCCGGCCTTGCTTGAAGATGTCGTCCGAACAGGTTCGAAACGGCAACAGTTGGCGCAGGCCTTTGACCGTCCCACGCAGAGACTGAGCGCTCGTGTAGGGGCCGAAGTAGCGAGCCCCATCCTCGGCGACTCGGCGTGAGTAGTGGACCCGCGCGAAATCGGTTTCGATGGGGATTTTCAAGTAGAGGTAATTCTTGTCGTCCTTGAGGCGAATGTTGAAACGGGGTCGGTAGTGTTTGATGAGGTTGCATTCGAGGATTAACGCCTCAACCTCATTGGCGCATTTGACAAATTCGAAATCGCTTACCCGCTTGACCATGTCTGCCGTCCGGGCCGGCTGAGCCCCTGTGAAGTAGGACCGCAGACGATCGCGCAGTCGGAGCGCTTTGCCGACGTAAATGACTTGCCCGCCGGTGTCCCGAAGCAGGTAAACACCCGGATCCTCAGGCACGGCCGCCAACCGCTTACGAATGGCCTCTGGAGATGCGAGCGTCAAGACGGGGGGGCCGCCTTAACCATCAACCACAACCTCAACCCTTGTAAATTGGTCATCTGGACACGACGTTACCGCGATCCATGCGCGATCATCTTTAGATGGCTGAAGCGCAGTGGATGCTTGTCTACACCGGGCCAACCATCCAGGCCCAACTGGTCAGAGCC
>DASZFH010000186.1:0-7773 GCA_035939985.1 Candidatus Dormiibacterota bacterium | reverse complement strand
AGAGCTCCTGGATCAGGGGCTGGAGGCCCATACGGTGAGCGAGGTTTGGCTTGGGGCAAGCGCCGATCCTGACCTGTTTATCGACGCGCTGCCCTGGCTCGATCGCAAAATGGAGGCGATTCTTTGCCATGTAAGTCAATTTTTGGGCCGCCCCGAGTTTGATGCCGGTGAGTTTAAAAAGCTGATCGGCGAACGAATGAAGCAGATGGGAGAGATGGCGGGGTTGGAGGTGGCGGAAGGGTTCCGCCGTGTGGAGGCGGGCTGACCCGGCTTATTCGAGGGCTGCTGACGGTAGCCGTCTTGGGGGCCCTGTCCATGATCTGGCTGCCCCTGGTCCTGGGCGCCGCTCGCTCGGAGGTCACCCAGTTTTGTTCCGGCGAGTGTGATGGCACCGATCAAGGGTGGAACCTTCTCGTCCTCTACTGGTGGGATCGCGGCCGAATCCTGTTGTTGGCTACAGCTCTAACCGCCGTAATCCTCTTGCTGGTCCGAGATCTGCGTCGGCGCCGGTGGTCTGTTGCCGCTCTCGGAGCGGGTGCCTGGTCGGTGTTCAGCCTTGCCCAGGCGGTTCCCCCAGCGCCCAGGGTGGTGCTGATCGAGGTGATGGGTTGGCTGGTTATCGGGGCTACCCTGGCCAGGAGACTGCTCGTTCCCAAGTCCGATTCTGATCCGCCGCGCCCATGATGAGACGACCGTGTATGATGGACAGCGCCTAGGAACCCTAGGCTTTATTTTTTCAACCCCAGAGATAAATGCATGGCTATTAAGAGGCACATCACGCTCCAGTGTGGAGACTGCCGCAGGCGGAACTACACCACCCTGAAGAATAAGAAGAATGACCCGGACAGACTGGAGTTGAGTAAGTACTGCCCGTGGTGTCGCAAGCACACCTCGCACCGGGAGACCAAGTGATCAGCATGGCAATCACCACCGAGCCTGGCGCTGGCTCAGGGACGCCGTCCGATAAGCCCCGGTCAACGCCCCGGGTCAAGCCGACGCCGGGAGTCCGTGGCGGGCCGATCAACTTTCTGCGCGAAACCATCGAAGAGTTGCGCAAGGTGGTCTGGCCGACGGGACCAGAACTCTTTCGCTACACGGTCGTGGTTTTGCTCACGGTGGTAGTGCTGGGAGCCCTTATCTTCGGTATCGACTCGGGCCTTCACGCTCTGGTGGCCAAGTTCATAGTCGGTAACGGATGATGAACTTGGCCAGTGAGAAGTTGACTGAACAAGACGTGCAGTGGTACGTGATCCACGCCTACTCCGGCCATGAGGAGAAGGTCAAGAAGAACCTCGAAAAGCGGATCGAGTCCATGGACATGCACGACCAGATTCTGCAAGTCCTGGTTCCGATGGAAGACGAGATCGAAATCCGGGACGGAAAGCGGCGGCATGTCCAAAAGCGGATCTTCCCCGGTTACATCCTGGTCAAAATGGTGATGTCGGACGAGTCCTGGTATGTCGTTCGCAACACCCCTGGAGTCACCTCCTTCGTCGGTTCCGGCAATAAGCCGGTCCCGCTGCAAGAGAAGGAAGTTCGGGCTATTCAGAAGCAGATGAAGCAAGAGGCGCCCAAGATCCGGGTCGAGTTCCAGGTCGGCGAGAGCGTTCGCGTTGTCGATGGCCCCTTCACCGACTTCTTGGGCAAGGTCGACGAGATCAATGCCGAGCGCGGCAAGCTCAAGGTTCTAGTCAACATGTTCGGTCGTGAGACCCCGGTGGAGCTGGATCTACTGCAGGTCGAGAGAGTCCACTGATGGGAGTCGCGTGATGGGTAAGAAGAAGGTTCGTCTAGTTCTCAAACTGGAGCTGCAGGCCGGTAAGGCCACGCCCGCTCCCCCCGTGGGTACCGCTCTCGGTCCGCACGGTATCAACATCATGGAGTTCTGCAAGGCCTACAACGAGAAGACGGCTGCTCAGGCGGGAGACGTTGTGCCCGCCGAGATCACCATTTTCGAGGACCGCAGCTTCACTTTCATTCTCAAGACTCCACCCACCGTCAACCTTCTGAAGAAGATGGCGGGGATTGAGAAAGGGTCTCCCAAACCCAACCGGGACAAGGTCGGCAAGCTCACCTCCGATCAGATTCTCCAGGTTGCGCAGATGAAGGCCAAGGATTTGAATTCATATGACCTGGAGCACGCCATCAAGATGATCGAAGGCACCGCCCGTTCGATGGGGCTTGAAGTCGTTGGCTAAGGCGCACGGCAAGAAATACGCCGAATCGCTTAAGAAAGTCGAAGCTGCGCTGGCTTCGAACGGCGAAGCTGGACTTCACCCCGACAAGGCCTGTGAGGTAGCCCGGGAGACGTCGACTGTCAAGTTCGACGCCACCATTGAGGCCCACATTCGCCTCGGAGTTGACCCAAAGCACGCTGATCAGATGGTGCGGGGCGCCGTGGCGCTCCCAAACGGAACCGGCAAGACGCTGCGAGTGCTGGTCTTTGCGGGTGCCGACAAGGCTCGTGACGCCACTGAAGCCGGGGCTGATTTTGTGGGCGGAGATGACTTGGTCAAGAAGATCGGCGAAGGATGGACCGATTTCGACGTCGCCATCGCAACTCCGGACATGATGGCCAAGGTCGGGCCGCTAGGTAAGGTGCTGGGCCCCCGCGGCCTGATGCCCAACCCCAAGTCGGGAACCGTGACCTTCGACATCGGCCGCGCGGTGCGCGAGGTCAAGGGTGGCCGGATCGAGTTCCGAACTGACAAGTTTGGGATCGTCCACGCTCCGATCGGACGGGTCTCGTTCGAGGCCGGCAAGCTGAACGAGAACCTGGCCGCGCTGGTTGAGGCGCTGGTCAAGGCCCGTCCGACAGCGGCCAAGGGTCAGTACCTGCGTTCGGTCTACCTCGCCGCCACCATGGGCCCATCGGTTCCCGTCGACGTGCGCGAGGCTGCCAAGCTCACCTCATCGGTTTAGTACGCCGGAGAGCCGATCAATAAGGCTCCTCCACCCACGGCAGTGGGGGGAGGGTAGGGAGGGGGGCGTCGGGTGTACTGGTCAGCGGGAGCCCAATCGATCTATGAGCAGGTACGCGCCCTGAGCGAGCCGTCTGGCCCCTACTTTGCGTCCGAGGTGGCTGAATGAATGCATTATGGTCCCCCTAAAATTCCGACCAGGGTCCCCGAGGTTGAAATCACGGGGCCGTCGCCGGTGGCGCCGATGATATGAAATCCGTCCAGGCAGGATTCAAGGAGAGAGTCGCCAGCTAACCAGCTCGCCTGGCCGGCTGCCAGATCGCAACCAGAGGGCCCAACCTGGACGATCGGCCCACCAAATGGGCTGCGGTAAACCGCGCGGCCATTCATGTCGTACCGGCCATTCCAGCTCTCGAGCGTGAAATGGCCTCCGTCCGGGGAAAATACCAGATTTCCAAGCTGGTCAGTGGAGGGAACTACGAGATTGGTCTTCGCTCCGGAATCCGAGGTCAAGGTGACCCCACCCTCACCGGGTCGCGCTCCGGAGGCGACCGGTTGGTCAAAACTCCCACATGTTTTGGCTAACGCCGTCGAAGTTGCGGTGTTGCAAGCCAAGTCGGGCAGGGGAGACAGCGCAAGGGTCGTGAGGTCCAGCAATTCGTAAGGCGGTCTGGAAAGGGTCTCAAACGGGGTTTCAGCGCCGCCTGGCCCCCCAAACTCGTGACCGATCACCGGTCCTCGGGCGGACCATTCGTATGGGACCGGCGGGAGATCCGGGGTCGTCTGATGCGCGACTTCCCGCATTGGCGAGGTCACCGATCCCAGATAGACATGACCATCGATAGTTGTCGAATCCTTTCCTAGTGTCCGCGATCCCCAGAGCCAGGATTTGCCGTCCGGTGCTACTGCGAATCGAGCTTGATTGACATCGAATGGCCAAGGCCCGAGATCCTCAATTGTCCCATCCCCGTGGATCGCCTTGAGTTGCTGGCCTTCCTCGACGAAGATCCGATCTCCACGGGCTCCCAGGGCCTGTGCTCCGGTCGGTGTCGGAAGGCTGGCCACCTTTTTTCCGTCAACTGAATATAAGGTGAGGCTTCTCGCGGATTGATCAGCGGCGACTTCTTCGAGCACGATCAGGGTCGGTCTCGAGCTGACTGGTGAAGGGCCGGGAGAGCGCACCGCGACCGCTGTCGGGGCCAACGAGCAACTGGATGGAGCCACGAGAACAAGAATTGTCGCCAACAACCTCAGCGGAAGGTGCTTGCCCAGTCTTCCCATCACGGGTGTCAACGCTACCTCACCACGATTCGTTACTCTGGCCGCAATCTCATTGGCCGCATCTCATTCGCCTCTCAAGAACTGCCCGTGTATAATCCGAATTCGCCCAAGACGTAGGTGCCGCTCCGGCGGCTTAATTCCCTGCTGAGGCAAAGCTGAGGCTGTCGGGAGTCTGTTCCCATCGCCTTTTGTGTCTGCCCGCAGGTTGGAGGTTCCCAGTGCCAACAAAGCGGAAGGCAGACCAGATTGAGCTGCTGACCGAAAAGTTCAAGATGGCCAAGTCGGCTGTCCTGACCTATTACCGCGGTATGACCGTCGCCCAGCTTGAGGATCTCCGCGAGAAGCTGCGGGCCGGCGATGTGGAGTACCGCGTCGTCAAGAACACCCTGGCCCGGCAGGCCGCCGTGGCGGCCGGTCATCCCAGCTTGGGTGACAGCCTGGTCGGACCAACTGCGATCGCGTTCGGATACGACGACATCTCGACCCCCTCCAAGTTGCTGGGTGAGTACGCTCGTGCCACCCGCATCAAGGAACTTGAGGTGGTCGGAGCGCTGGTCGAAGGCCGCGTCCTCAACGCCGACCAGGTCAAGCAGCTTTCAGACCTCCCGCCGCGGGAGGTTCTCATCGCCCAGCTGATGGGAACGATGCAGACACCGATGGGCCAGCTGGTGGCCACCATCCAGGCTCCCGTCCAGCAATTGCTAGGGCAGCTTGAGGCATATAAAAACAAGTTGGAGGCCGCGTAAATGGCAACGAAGGTAACCCCTAAGGATTTTGTAGAGGCTCTCAAGGAGTGGACCGTCCTCGATGTCGTCGAGGCTGTCAAAGCCATTGAGGAAGAGTTGGGCATCAAGGCCGCGGCGCCTGTCGCCGCCGCCGGTCCCGCGGCCGTGGCTGCGGTGGAAGCCGCTCCTGAAGAGGAGCAGACGGAGTTCACGGTCATGTTGACCGGGGTCGGGGAGAGCAAGATCAACGTCATCAAGGCGGTTCGTGAGGTAACCCAGTTGGGCCTCAAGGAAGCCAAGGACCTGGTCGACGCGGCCCCCAAGGCGATCCGCGAAGGCGTAAGCAAGGAGGACGCGGACGCCGCGGCCGCCAAGCTCAAGGAAGCCGGCGCCACGGTCGAAATCAAATAGGCGACTCACAGGAGAGGCCCGGGCTCATCGCAGCCCGGGCCTTTCTTTTTTCGACAACGCAAGGCATCGCCTGGAATGCTTGTTATCTGCTACAATCGCCTTTCCGTGCATTACGGCCCGCTAACTCGCCCCCAGGCTTAAGCGCGCCCTTTTGTCTTCTAAGGAGACTGCCCCTGTGATTACTGCAGAGATGAAGGCTGCCCCGCGCCACAACTATGGCCGGATCCGGAACCTCGTTGAGCTGAAAGACCTTATCGCGACGCAGCTTGATTCGTTCACCTGGTTCAAGGCCGAAGGGCTTCGCGAACTTTTTGACGAGATCAATCCGATCACCGACTACACCGGTAAGAACTTTGAGCTTCGATTCCTGGATTACGAATTCGGGCCGCCCAAATTCACCGAGGAGGAGTGTCGCAATCGCGATATGACCTACTCCGCGCCGCTGCGGATCAAGACTCGGTTGACCATCAAGGAAACGGGCGAGATCAAGGAGTCCGAGGTCTACATGGGCGATTTCGCCATCATGACCAGCGAGGGCACCTTCATCGTCAACGGCACTGAGCGGGTGGTGGTATCCCAGCTGGTGCGTTCTCCCGGCGTCTACTTCACCTCGGCCGATGACCCCGTCTCGGGCCGTCGCCTGTTTGGAGCAAAGCTGATTCCGAACCGGGGCGCGTGGCTGGAAATCGAGACTTCGACCAAAGACGTGATGACGGTCAAGGTTGACCGCAAGCGCAAGGTGCCCGTGACGGTGCTCCTGAAGGCGCTTGAACTCTCCCAGTTGAAGGGGAAGGACGTCGACCGCGAGGTCCAGCGAAAGGCCATCTTCGAGCTTTTCCAGGATGTTGACAACAACGCCGACCACCACTACATCGACTCCACCATCGACAAGGACCTGACGCTACGTAGCGAAGAGGCTCTGATCGAGCTTTACAAGAGGATTCGCCCGGGCGATCCCGCAACTGTGGACAACGCCCGCAATCTGCTCCAGAGCCTATTCTTCAACGCCCGCCGGTTCGACATGGGGCGGGTCGGTCGCTACAAGCTGGACCGTCGGTTGGGCCGGCCGGAGGAGGAAATCCACGAGCGGGTTCGGGATCGATCGCTCCGGATCATGGAGAAGGGTGACTTCGTCCACATCATCCGCAAATTGATCGAACTGAACAACTCCCACGGCGGTATCGCCGACGACATCGACCACCTCGGCAACCGCCGAGTGCGAGCGGTGGGCGAGTTGCTCCAGAACCAATTCCGGATGGGTCTGATCCGGATGGAGCGGATCATCAAGGAGCGAATGACCATCTGCGATCCGCAGACCGTCACCGCGGCCTCGTTGATCAATGCCCGCCCCGTGGTCGCGGCGATCAAGGAATTCTTTGGCTCCAGCCAGCTGAGCCAGTTCATGGACCAGACCAACCCTCTGGCCGAGTTGACTCACAAGCGGCGGCTGAGTGCGCTTGGCCCAGGTGGACTGAGCCGTGAGCGAGCCGGATTCGATGTCCGGGACGTCCACTACAGTCACTACGGCCGAATCTGCCCGATCGAGACCCCGGAGGGTCCGAACATCGGTCTGATCGGTTACCTAGCCACCTATGCAAAGGTCAACGAGTACGGCTTCGTGGAGACGCCGTTCCGGCGGGTCTACAACCGTATGTCGATTTCCAAGGACAACTCCGAGCGGCTCGACGATCGCGTCCTTCGGCGCCCGGCCCTGGCTGGCGAGAAGGAGATCCTGCCTGCCTCGACCCGGCTTACCTCTGAGGCCATCACCCAGCTCGAAAAGGCCGGGGTACAGAGTGTTGACATCGTGCCTTGGGTGTCGGAAGAGGTCGTCTATCTCTCCGCCGATGAGGAGGACCTTTTCGGAATTGCCCAGGCCAACGCTGGCCTGGCCGCGGATGGAACGTTTGCCGAGAACCGGGTGCCCTGCCGAACCCGGGGCCATTTCGCCCTCGAAGAGGTGCAGAACATCCAGTACATGGACGTTTCGCCCAAGCAGATCGTGTCGGTGGCTACCGCTCTGATTCCCTTCTTGGAGCACGACGACGCCAACCGAGCCCTGATGGGGTCCAACATGCAGCGCCAGGCGGTGCCCCTGCTCAAGCCTGATTCTCCTTACGTGGGAACCGGAGTTGAGTACTACGCGGCCCGCGACTCCGGAGAGATGATCGTGGCTGAGGTCGATGGAGTCATCCTCGACGTGGCCAACCCCAAGGAGATCAAGGGTCTGAACGCCAACCCGGTCTATGAGGTCATCCTCAAGCCGGACGATGGGTCCCCGGATCGCCATTACCCGCTGCAGAAGTTCTATCGGTCGAACCAGGGCACCTGCCTCAACCACCGTGTGACAGTCAAGCCGGGCGACAAGGTCGCCGCCGGCGATATCCTCGCCGACGGGCCTTCGATTGAGGACGGCGAGATCGCCCTGGGCCAGA
>DASZFH010000185.1:0-19730 GCA_035939985.1 Candidatus Dormiibacterota bacterium | reverse complement strand
TTGAGCATTTGCTGGCACTGCCGTGGGTTTGCGTAGATGGGTTGGTCGAGAGGCGTGCCGTGGACGCACAACGCCAATTGGCTCGTCGCGGCCATCATCGCGTGCCTCCGATCGACTTGCTGGTTGCCGCATTGGCGGACCGGAACCAGCTCGGAATCGTTCACTACGACGGCGACTATGACCTTATTTCAGAGTCCACCGACCTGAATTTCCAGAGTGTGTGGCTTGCTCCGCGAGGTGCGCTGTAGCAATTTAGGGGTGGCGTTTCTTCCCCGTAGATCTAGGGCCCTGGGCGCATCCAATCCCGACCACCGTTGGAAAGGAAGGCCATTGCGATGATCAGCACCAGGCTGGCCCAGTAGCCGACGAGGCGGGTTGGATCTCCGAAATCGACGTATCCATAAAGAGCGATAGTGATCATGGCCCACCCCATCAGGGCAGGGTCTCGGAACTCCTGGGGGGGCAGCCACGATAGGGTAGGCCGATCAGTTCGTCCGATAACTGGTAGCAGCCTTTCGATCGCCATGACAATCCCCGTCAGGGCAGGAATAAGCGCCAGGGGAAAGATCGCCATCCGAGTGCTGAAGGCGTTGTCACCGAATCCTGATTGGGACGCGAACCAGGGCAACACGGTGCTGACCACCAACCCCAGACCGCAGGCAACGACCCCCCACTGCAGCCAAGACAGCCGATCGAATCGCGAGCCGGCCCCTGATTTCAAATCGGTCTTCCCGCGAGGGCTCGGCGGTTCTGCAGGGCGACTCCGATCAGGAGCACGACCGAGGTGAGCGCACTCATGTAGAGTCCCAGTTCCCTGGTGATGTGGCTTCCCATCAACAAGAAGCTGAGTGAGTCGACCGCGGCGTAGCCGGTCAGGAATAGGTCGATCTGCTTCCAGCTGTAGCCCCAGATATGGGTCGGCATTTCGACCCACTGGTATCTCACGGTCAGTTGCTGGAGCAGAACTATCAGTGCGAATACCGAGGGAGCGCACGCGACCGGCCAGAGTTGATCGGCATAGGCCGACCCGACACCCTGCCACCAGGGAAGGAATCCGGCGAACAGGGTCAGGACCCCCCCGGCCAGGACCATGAGGTCGCCCAAGCGCCAGGGCTGGTCTGCAACCTCCTGGTCATCCGGCATCGATTTCGATGATAAAGCCCGTGGCGGCGGACCCGGCCCAACGGGCAAGATGTATTCGTGGCGACGAGCACCAATACCGACTGGGTAGGGTCCTGGACTCCCCATGTCGAGGAATGGGCCTGCGAGCTGGCTGGTACGGCGCTCCTCCTGGTTGGTGGATTGACCGCCGTGACCGTGGACTTTGGGGTGCGTTCGCCCGTCGTCGGATGGCTGCCATCGGTTGGAACGCGCCTGCTGCTCACGGGTGCGATCTTTGCCGGCACCGGCTCCCTGGTGGCCATCTCCCCCATCGGTCGCAGGAGCGGCGCGCACCTCAACCCGGCGGTCTCTCTCGCGTTCTGGTTAACCGGACATATGCATCCCCGCGATCTTCTCGGCTATTGGGTCAGCCAAGTGCTTGGAGCCGTTCTTGGCGCCGGGCTGGTCAGATTGGTCTGGGGGGAGCTGGCGTTAAGCGTGCATGTGGGGGTCACCCATCCGGGGCCCGGCATCTCTATGCCGGCGGCGGCGGCCATCGAAGGGCTCATGACTGCGGCGCTGATCCTGGTCATCTTCTGGTTTGTGGCTGATCCGGGGCGCATGCGCTATACGCCGCTGGCGGTGTGGGTGTTGATCACGATTCTGGTGTGGAAGGTGGCTCCTCTGACTG
Organism: Candidatus Dormiibacterota bacterium; assembly: GCA_035939985.1. Taxonomy (GTDB): domain Bacteria; phylum Chloroflexota; class Dormibacteria; order Dormibacterales; family Dormibacteraceae; genus DASZFH01. The sequence goes on along the minus strand of DASZFH010000185.1, from coordinate 17,938 downwards.
GCACAAGCCTCAATCCAGCCCGGAGCATGGGTCCAGCGATTGCGGATTGGTATTTCTCCTGTTGGTGGGTCTATATAGTGGGCCCACTGTCAGGCGCGTCCCTGGCGGTTTTGATCGCCAGGGCAATCTCTCAGGTTCTCTGGCCTGGTACGGCCAAGCTCTTTCACGATGCCTCCTATCCCACAATCTTCCGGCACGGTGGCAGGCGGCACGCCCAGATGTTCCAATGACTTCGATCACGGATGGTTTGCGTGCGGTATGGGCGCGTGCAAGGGGACGATATTGGTGGGTCCTCGCAGCGCTGTTCACAGCGATCTTTCTGTTCGCGAAGACGGCCCTCAAGTTCCAGGGTGCCAAACTATGGGGTCCAACTCTGATCATTTCGATCAGCGCCTGGCTGGCGGCCAACTTCGCCGATCCCGCGGGCCGCCGCCGACGCTCGTGACCCAGTACCCCAATAGTTCCAGCAAGTTCAGCCGCAGGGCCTGGTCAGGAGGTCTTGGGGTCGAGCTCGATCGAGGCCGAGTTGATGCAGTAGCGGAGTCCAGTCGGCTTGGGACCATCGTCGAAGACATGGCCCAGATGGCCGCCGCATTTGGAACAGGTCACCTCGGTCCGGGTCATGAAGAGGGTTGTGTCCTTGTGTTCAGCCACGGCACGCTCGTCAGCCGGCTGGAAGAAACTGGGCCAGCCGCAATGGGCGTCGAACTTGGTCTCGGATTGGAATAGGGCCTCCCCGCAGCCCGCACATCGGTATGTCCCCGGCTCCTTGGTGTTCCAGTACTTGCCCGTGAAAGGCCGCTCAGTGCCCTTCTTTCGGAGAATTCTGTACTGCTCCGGGGTCAATTCACGCTGCCACTCTTCCTCGGTCTTCACAACCTCGGTCGCGTCGTCTGACATCAACCAACCTCCTGACCCGGGATCCGGCAGCTGGCCATGCCATGTTTCTCGAAGTAGCGTTGGTGGTATTCCTCGGCCACCCAAAATTTGGGGGCTGCTGAGATCTGGGTGGCAATCGGGCGGCTGAATCGCGGCTGGTTTCGAGCCAGTGAAGCCTGGGCCATCGACTCCTGCTCAGGCGTGTGGGCGAAGATCGCGCTCCGATAATTGTCACCCACGTCAGGTCCCTGACGGTTGACCTGGGTAGGATCGTGCAGCTCCCAGAATCGATCCAACAGCTGTTCGTAGCTCGTCTGCTGGGGATCGAAGTCGACTTGCACGGCCTCCGCGTGCCCCGTCCGGTGGCCGCAGACATCCTTATAGGTCGGTTGTTCTGTATGGCCGCCGATGTATCCGACCCGGGTGCCGAGAACCCCAGGAGTGTTCCGGAATTCTGCTTCTACGTGCCAGAAACAACCTGCCGCGAACGTGGCTTGCTGGGTCATGGCTTGTCTCCTACTGGCCCCTGAGTTTCATCCGTGGGCGGTGGTTTGGTGATTTGCATATCTCTTGAGAACCAGACTCACCGCTCGATCCTTCCGTCGATTTCAGTCGTCGGTGGTGTCCGTGGCGACGAATCGCATCTCGATCCGGGCAACGTGAGCCGCCGACATGACCGACGCCAGCTCCGGACTGCGGGCGGCGATGGCCTCATAGATCCGGACGTGATCCGCGCGGGTCAATTCAAAGGCATCTTCATGGCCGAAACCCTGCCAGAGTCGGGCCCTCATCGTCCGGCTGGAGAGGCTGTCGAGAAAAGAGGTCATAACTGAGTTACCCGCGGCTCGGGCAATCAGGTCGTGGAACTCGGAGTCCGCCTCGGCTAGGGCTTCGACAGTCGATGCGGACAGCATCAGGTCGAGCTGCTCTCGCAGCAATGCCAGCCCTGCATCGTCGATGCGGACCGCGGCCCGAGCGGCGGCCGCTGATTCCAGGATTCGGCGCACCTCAAAGAGTTCCTGGATCGCCGCTCCTCCCAGCAGGTTAGTTGCGAACCGCGTCGACTCAAGCAGTAAGCCCGGCTCCAGGCTGGTGACATAGGTGCCATCGCCCTGACGCACATCCAATACTCGCATCACCGCCAGGGCGCGGACAGCCTCACGGAGAGAATTCCGGGAAAGGCCCAATTCCGACGCCAGATCGGCTTCTCGGGGTAATCGTTCGCCAGGAGCGAGTTTTCCCGAGACGATCATCTGATTGATGCGATCGATTGCGTCATCGGTCACACTTGCCGACCGTTTTGTTCGTCGCTTGGGTCCGACTTGGGGGAGCCGGTTATCCGAAGCCATGGCGACATTGTGGAGCAACCGGAGACTCGAAACGCATCCGTATTACTATCGTTTGGAGACTGACCAATGAGATTCCTCAGGTACACGGCAGCCGACGGTGAGCGAATTGGCATCGAAGAGGCCGAGGGCGTCTTCGATTTGACTCAGGCATGGCTGGAGCGAACCGGCCGCCGGCCTCACATGCTTGAGGTCCTGGCCGCGCAGGCGACCGCGGCCCAATTGCTCACTGCCGAGTCGGGCCGAAGCTCTCTTTGGCGGCAATCGGTCGCCCTGAGGGCGCCAATCGGTCCCGGCAAGATCATTGGGATTGGCCGCAATTACTCCGGGCATGCAACTGAGCAGGATCTGGACCCGACCTTAGAGCCGGTGATGTTCGCCAAGTTTCCCTCCTCGGTCATCGGTCCAGGAGATGCGATCGTTCGCCCTGCCTTTGTCACCCAGCTTGACTTTGAAGCGGAACTGGGTGTCGTGATCGGACGGCGCGCGCGGAAGGTTGAGGTCAAGGACGCACTCGGATACGTTGGCGCCTACACCTGTCTGAATGACGTCAGCGCTCGGGACCTCCAGTTTGCTGACAAGGTCGGAGACAAACAGTGGGTGAGGGGCAAGAGCCTCGACACTTTCTGCCCCCTTGGGCCAGCGCTTGTCACTCCCGACGAGGTGGTGGATCCAGCCCGGCTCAAAGTCGAATGTCATCTCAATGGGGTGGTGGTCCAGTCGGCCTCGACCGGCGAATTGATCTTCGATATCCCGTTTCTGATCAGCTACCTGTCTCAGATGTTCACTCTCGAACCGGGGGACGTGATCGCGACCGGAACACCCGGCGGCGTGGGTCACTTTCGCACCCCACCGCTTTATATGAAGGGTGGTGACGAGGTTAGTGTGACGATCGAAAGGCTGGGGACGTTGACCAACCCCATCGTCGACGAGTAAGAGCATCTGCGGCTCTCGCGGCGAAAGTCAGGTTACGATCTCGCCAAGATGGCGGAGATAGTCGACCACGCGAGCCGCGAAAGCAGAAGACATTTCCGTAGGCGAGTCCGCAAAGCGCTAGACGACGAGGGCCTGCAGCGAGCGATGGTCTCGGCCATGACCCACCTCCGGGAGAAGAGGAACCGAGCCTTCGAGAGTCTTGACTTCGCTGCCGGGCAAAAGGATCTGAAGGCGCGACGAATAGCCAACCTGGGCCGGCTGGACGCGTTGGCCGAGGAATTCAAGGTCCGGCTCGAGGAGGTGGGGGGGCGGGTCCATTTTGTTGCCGATGCCGCGCAGGCACGTCGGGTGATAGGAGAGATTTGCCTAGCGGCAGGGGCGGGTCTGGTGGTCAAGACCAAATCGATGGCGACTGAGGAAATCCAACTCAACCCCTACTTGGAGGAGTTGGGCATGGAGGTGGTGGAGACCGACCTGGGCGAGCGTATGGTTCAGCTCACCCACACTCGACCGTCGCATATGATCGCGCCGGCGATCCATCTGACCAAGGAGGATGCCGCCGCTGTCTTCGAGGTCGCAGCCAACATTGAGGACATCCAGATGGAGGCGAGGGCGAGCCTGCGGGCCAAGTTTATCGCCGCTCAAGTCGGCATCTCCGGAGCCAATTTCGCGATCGCCGAGACGGGAACTATAGGGATTGTCACCAACGAAGGCAATGCCGATCTCACCACCACGCTCCCCCCCGTGCACATCGCGTTCTTCGGCCTCGACAAGCTGGTGGCAACACTTGAAGACTCGGTGGCGATCCTGCGGATGCTGGCGCGATCAGCCAGCGGCCAGAGGATGACCAGCTATGTCAACTGGATCACTGGACCATCTCGATCCGCTGATATATAGCAGTCGCTGACCATCGGCGTTCATGGTCCGCGGGAGATGCATTGCGTCATTGTCGACAACGGGCGCCGTCAGATGCTTGAGGATCCCGTCTTTCGGGATGCCCTCACCTGCATCCGCTGCGGTGCCTGCTCAAATGCGTGCGGGCCCTTTATGGCCGTCACCGGGCACCAGTTCGGGCACATCTACAACGGACCCATCGGGCTGGTGTTGACGCCGTTTCATCACGGTCAGAAGGCCAACGACCTGCCTCAATCCCTGTGCACCCAATGCAACGCATGCCAGGAGGTTTGCCCGGTCGGCATCGAGTTGCCCCGGATGATTCTGGAGCACCGGCGTCACTCTGCCAAGTCCCTGCGCAAACAGGCCGTTCTGCAGCTTTGGGCCCACCCAGGAATAGCCCGCAAGGTATTTCGGATCGCGGCTCACGTGCCCGGAGCACCCCTGGCGGAGCGGGCCTTCGGGCAGCGGCTGGCAGAACCATCAGCGGCAGGCGAAGAGATCACGATATTCGCTTCCTGCGCCACCGACCAAATGGCACCGGCCGCCGGCAGGGCCCTGGTACACATCCTTGAGTCGGCTGGCTACCGCGTCAATTTTCCGCGGCAGCAATGGTGCTGTGGCCTGGTCCAGGCCAATGCAGGAAGCTTCGAACGGGGCTTGGCGAGCGCGGCAGGGTTGGCTGGCGTGCTGGCCAACTCGCCGGGATTGATTGTCACCCCATCAACGTCATGCTATGGGGCCTTCGTGATTGACGCGCCCACGTGGGGCGCTGTGGGCACGGCCCACGCGGCGGTTGCGGCGCGAATGCGTCACGCCACCGGGTTCTTGGGCGAGCTGATCGAGCGGCGTCCAGATCTCATCGACCAGGGTGCTCCGGCTGTTCGAGTTGCTTATCACGACTCCTGCCAGAGCCTGCGTCAGCTTGGCTTGCGAGACGAGGCTCGCGGGGTCCTCAAAGCTTGCGGCTATGAGGTGGTGGATTTACCTGACATCGCCACCTGCTGTGGGTTTGGGGGAAGCTTTAGCCTGGATTGGCCCGAAGTCGCGGATCGGCTGGCCGAATGGAAGGTAAAGGCACTCGCGGAAACGGGTTGCCAAGTGCTGGCGAGTGATAACCCAGGTTGTCTTATTCACCTCCGGGGAGCGGCTCGAAAGAGGGGGTTGGATCTGCGGGTGGCCCATATCACCGAATTGGTGGCGGAAAGGTTGCGATTCCAATCGGTTGAGTAGGTGCCGTGCACCTTTGGCAGTCGGGAACCAGACTCTGACCTCAGAGCTTATCTGACGCGGTTGATGCGCGACGGTCAAAAGCCGACTGAGGGTATCGAGACCAAGGCCGGCTGGGCTGGGTTGAGTGACACCCCGTCCGGCGTAACCCGGACCGTCATGTCCGAACCTAAGACCGCCGACACCCGGAACGTGGCCTGGCCAGTGTTCCAGGTGACCTTGACCCGGTCGTTGGTGGATCCAGGTTGCTTCTGCCAGTAGATCGTGTATTCGCGGGTTGTACCCGGCCAGGCCGTGTCGTAATCGAACGTGATGTCATGCCGACCCACTCCGTTCGGCTCGGGCGTCATGTCTAACCACCCGCCTTCGAACGAGGTCCCACTCCCGTATGCACTCGGAGCCGTGACCGTCTCCAGGCTTCCGAATTTGAGGTCTTTGGCCGAGCTTGCGGTATAGATCCGGACGTATGCCTGATACCGATTCTCGTAGGGAGGGGGAGTGGGATTGGTCAGGTGGACCACGAGGTGGTGGTGAAGGGTGGAGCCTGAGGCGGTCAATTCCAGATCGTATGACCGCACCAGCCAGTTGTTGTCCTTGTTGCCACCCAAGTTGGCCTCGACTTCGGCCAGGAAATCAGGTGCGGAGTGAGGATTGAGAACCCCCGACCAGCCGAATCGGTCCAATTGAGCTTCTCCGGCTGGATCATTTAGGTATGCCTGAATGTGACGGGACGCTGCCAGCGATCCGAGCCGCTGGATGACCTGAACCCAAAGGCCCGCCGGGAGGTTTGCCACCTTCTGCAGCAAAGGCCCGGCGACAGCGGCAATAAACTGCTTGTGACCGGATTCATTCTGGTCGCTGGTCATTCGGGATGAAGCGAGATCCGCGGCGATGGCTTGGGAGACGAAGTTATCCGCCGAGACGGTGGTCTGGAAGGCTGGGACGTCAATCGGTCCGGTCAGCTTGAGCAGCTCAGCGACAGCCTGATAGTCGATTGCGACAACCCCCTGGACCGGGTAACCGAGCTTGTCCAGTTGCTCCGCCGCCATGGCGTTGGACGGGAAGTCTGGGAACAAATTGGAATCGACCAGGCTCCAGCTGGTGCCGTTGAAATAGGGTGCAAGGGGTTGGGGAGGAGCAAGATACCCGAGTCCGCCCAACTTCGGGCGAGGGTTGATCAGGTCGTACACATTCCCGGTGCCACGGAGGGAAAGGGATCCATCGGCCGCATGAAGAACGCTGTAGGTGCCGAAGAGTCCGCCACCTGGCCTCAACTCAATTGGGTTGATTTGCTCGACCAGATAGTCGCGTGGGCCACCAGACCCCAGCATTTGGGAGAGCACCGGAATCACGCTGATCACGCCGCCAATGCCAGCCAGGCCAGCCGCCACATCATTTCGAGCTTTGAGCACGGTCGCCCTTTGAGCGGATGGAACCACGGCGTCATCGACCATCTCCAGGGCGGTCGACGCTCGATCTAGGTCTATTTCAACCAGTTGCAGAGTCGGGATTGATTGCTGGAGGACTTCGATCAGCCGTGACGATCCGCCCCTGCCGTCGATTGGCGGGGTGGCGAGCAACTCGTCGAAGGGGATCTGATCCCTCATTGCATCACAGAGCGCGAGGCCCAGGGCGACGAGCCCGTCGACTGCCCGAATTCGTGGGCTGACATACAGGGTCGCGACCGGAATCGATTTGGCATCGCCCAGCAACTGGCTCTGATCGATCACGGCCACAGCGTCCGTGAAATCAGTCCTTGCTCTCGCGATTTGGAGTTTGCCTTGGGTAAAGAAGTCAGGGTTGTTGGTTGTTGTCCCTTGCAACAACAGGCTTCGAGCCGCGCTGATCCGGGACTGGCCGGAACCCAAGTCCGCCGAGATCCGGCTTTCTGTGAGTTGAGCATCGGAGACGAGAAGTTTGGATCCAATCCCGATAATCAGGATCAGAACCAGGATTGCCGCAATCAGGACCGGGAGGCGATGGCCGGCCCCGAACCAGCGGGGTGGTGGGAGGCCACCCCCCGGCCGTGCGGTCACTGATCTGGAGGAGACACCGGGTGGGACGTTGTCCCCTTAAATACCAACTCGAGCGACGCAGCCGCAGCGGACTCCCCGCCGCTCGGCCCTTCGCTGCTCGCTGTCTCGGCTTCTAGGCCGTCGGACTCGCCCGCGGCAGTGTACTTGCCGTAGTCCGAGTAGTAGTAATAGGAGGAACTCTGCGCCTTGTGCTTATTTACGACCACACCGATGATCCGAGCTCCGACCATTTCTAACTGGCGCTTGGCGTGGACCAGGGCTCCACGAGTGGTCTTGCAGTGTTCGACGACCAGGAGCGTTCCGTCGGCATGGGTCGCCAAGACTGCACTGTCCGTGACCACATTGATAGGGGGTGTGTCGATGACTATGTAGCCGAACCTGGTCCTGAAATCGTTCAGCAGACTCTTCATCCGGCCGGACCCAAGTAACTCGGACGGATTCGGTGGCCGTGATCCTGAGGAAAGGAACCAAAGATTGGGGAGCTCAGAGAGGGGCTGGAGGACCGCCTCCGGGGCGGTTTGGTGGCCGAGAACCACTTCGGACAGCCCACCGCTTTTCACCACCCCCAGGATTCGTCGCTGGGACGGCCGCCGAAAGTCGGCGTCGATCAGGAGAGTCTGGTGGCCAGCGGCTGCCAGCACCGCGGCCAAGTTGGAGGACGTCCTGGACTTGCCTTCGCCGGACCGGGTGGAAGTCACAACGATCACCTGGAGTTGCGTGTCAAGGCCAGAGAAGAGCAGATTGGTTCGCAATCTCTTGTAGCCTTCCGCTGCCGGGCTTTCATCCACGAGGCTGGCTAGTTCGCCATATTTACCCTTGCGGGTGGGAGTCACGGGGATGTGCCCGATAGGAACCAGCTCGACTCCTTCGGTCAGATCGTCGTCGGTCTTGATGTTCTGGTCGAAATATTCCAAAAGCAGGATCGCAATTACCGTCAGGGCGAAGACCAAGCCGATCGCAATTACAATGTCTTTCTTGGGCTGAGGGGAGACCGGAGTGGGGGATGTCGTTGCTGGTGAAACCACAACGAAGTTGTCCGCCGGAGTGGTGGCTTGGGCGGACGTCACCGAACTGGCCTGGATTTGCCTCATGTTGGCTATGAAGTCTGAAACCAGGCCGTTGGCGATCGCGGCCGCGACGGCCGGGTCCCCATTGTCAACGGTTATGTCAAGAATGGTGGTCGAACCCTCAGGGGTCACGCTTATGTTCCGATTGAGTTCCGCTTGGGAGAGGCCCAAGTGCTGCTCGGAGATGACCTGATCCAGGAGAGGAGGTTCGGTCAGCAGGCGGGCGTCAGTTTGGGCGATCTGATCGCTGGTTAGGGCTGCAACGCTTGGGTCGGCCGCAGCCAAGGGGCTGGCCGGCCTGACATACATTGACACCTGCGCCTCATAGGTCGGCGGCAGGTTCAACGATACTGCCGCGGCCACTACTCCAGCGACCACGGGAAGCGCGACCAGGGCCCACCACCGGCGCTGGAGGGCGAGAAGGTAGCGAACAAGGCTAGGAGGAGCCACCGCGTAATCCTAACCGCCTTTCGGATGTCAAGTGACATGTCCACGCTGGCGATCGCTCACCACTCGATTGGCGATATCGATAACCTTTGGGGAGTGCGGGTTAGGGTCGACCTCCATATGCACAGCGCGGCCTCATTCGATTGCCGGGTACCGGAGGAGGAGGTTTGGCGGCGTTGCCGCGCGTTGGGTCTGGGTCCCATCTTCGTCACCGACCACGACACAATTGATGGAGCCCTGCGTTTGCAGCAGGCCCATCCGGGCGAGGTTGTAGTCGGTCAGGAGATCACGACTCGGGACGGCGAGATCATCGGACTCTTCTTGGAAAGGAAGATTCCATCAGGGTTGCCCGCCTCGCAAGCCATTGCTCTCATCAAAGGCCAAGGGGGGATCGTATATCTCCAGCACCCGTATGACGAGGGGCGTCGGAGTTTGAAGGCCGCGGAGATCGAGAGGCTGTCGCCAATGTTCGACGTTGTGGAGGTGTTCAATGGTCGTTCCGATTCCGTGAGCAACCGGCGGGCGGAGGAGTTGTGTGCCATCTTGGATGTCCCCGCAGGCGCTGGATCGGATGCCCACCGCAAGGGTGAAATCGGGAGGGCTTTCGTCGAGATGCGCCAATTCTCAGGGCCCATGGAATTCCTCTCCAATCTGAGGGACGGCAAGGTCGTCCGGCGACCAAGCCACACCGGCTTGAAGATTCGGGCGAGCCTGGAACGCTTCGCCCGCTGAGGCAGAGCAACTTATTGGGGTGCGAAGGGCGGCATATATGCATTACCCTTGCCAACGACCCGCCGTAAAACAATCATTAGTACTGCGGTAAATTCGCCGTTCAACCCTTAGACGGGCAGCCAAGCCGATGGCGTTTCGGGACCCGGAGGCACTTTAGTGGGAGGAATCGACATGCGCGTTCTCATCCTGGGTGGAGACGGATATCTCGGATGGCCGACAGCCCTGCGGTTTTCGTCTCGAGGCCATGACGTCTCAATCGTCGACAATTTTGCCCGTCGCCGCTACCACGTAGAGTTGGGAACTGACAGCCTCACACCGATTGCCAGTCTCCCGGAACGGGTCCGGGCATGGAAGGAAGTTGCCGGTAAGGACATCCGGACCCATTTCGGAGACATAGCCGACTGGGCCTTCTTCGAAAAGGTGATTATTGCCGAGCGACCCGAGGTGGTCATTCACTATGGCGAGCAGCCCAGTGCCCCGTTCTCGATGATCGATCGAAACCATGGGGTTGATACCCAGGTGAACAATGTGGTCGGTACCCTTAACGTCCTGTTCGCGATCCGCGACCACGCTCCCAGCTGTCACCTGATCAAACTTGGAACCATGGGGGAGTACGGCACTCCTAACATCGACATCGAAGAGGGGTTCTTGGAGGTTGAGCACAACGGCCGGCGGGACCGACTCCCCTTTCCAAAGCTTCCCGGCTCGCTCTACCACCTCTCAAAGGTGCATGACAGTCACAACATCCATTTCGCTTGTAGGATTTGGGGTCTCCGTTGCACCGATTTGAATCAAGGTGTTGTCTATGGGATCGAAACCGAGGAAACCCGTTTGGACCCCCGGCTCATCACCCGATTCGACTATGACGAGTGCTTTGGCACCGCCCTGAACCGATTCTGCGTGCAGGCGGTCGTGGGCCATCCTCTGACCGTCTACGGAAAGGGCGGACAGACGCGGGGCTACCTCAACATCCGGGACACCCTGCAATGCGTCGAGTTGACGGCCGAGAACCCACCCGAGCTGGGTGAGTTTCGGGTCTTCAATCAATTCACCGAGCAGTTCACCGTCAGCGAACTGGCGCAGGTAGTCGAGCAGGCTGGCGGCGAGATGGGCATTCAAGTGCAAATTCAGTCAATTCGCGATCCACGTGTGGAACTGGAAGAGCATTACTACAACGCCAAGCACACCGCGTTGCTGGATCTTGGACTGCGACCTCGCCTTCTATCCGAAGAGTTGGTCGAAACCATGATGACGACCATCCAGAACTACCGGGGCCGGGTGATCCAAGATCGCATCGTTCCGCGGATCCAGTGGCGTCCGGCTCCGGCGGCCGAACCCGTGGCTATCTGAGGCCGACCCTGGCTGGTCAGATTCGGGATATTCCGGGGCCGGTCCTGGTCACCGGGGGAGCAGGATTTATCGGAAGCAATCTGGTTCGCGCCTTATTGAGGCAACGCGTGGTCGTGCGTGTACTCGATAACTTGGAGTTTGGCACTGGAAGTCAGCTCGATGGGCTTGAAGTCGAGTTGATTCAAGCCGATGTCCGAGATCGCGAGGCGGTCCGCGGGGCTGTGGGTGGGTGTGGTTCGATCGTGCATCTGGCCGCGGTTGCTTCAGTCCTGGAGTCAGTCGCCAACCCCTGGCCGACTTTCGATGTCAATGCTTCAGGAACCCTGAGACTACTCGAAGCGGCCGCGGAGGCGGGCGTTTCGAAGTTCGTGTTCGCCTCATCCAGCGCAGCTTTAGGGGAACATGAACCGCCCCTCGATGAGGACAAGCTGCCCCAACCGGTGTCTCCCTACGGAGCCAGCAAGTTGGCTGCGGAGGGCTATTGCGGTGCCTATCGGGGCTCGAGGGGGCTAAACACGACAGTGCTCCGTTTTTCCAATGTTTATGGACCCTTCTCCACTCACAAGACAAGTGTGGTATCGAAGTTGTTCGGTCGCATCTTGAGGGGAGAGTCGGTCACGGTCTACGGTGACGGAGAGCAGACGCGAGACTTCGTTCATGTCGAGGACGTCGTTGAAGCGATCGAGCTCGCATTGTGCGCCGATGTCCCGGGTTCGACATTCCAAATCGCCACCGGGCGTGAGACCAGTATTCGGGATCTCCTACTGCACATGCGTGATGTGACAGGAGTCGACTTTCCCGTGGAGCGTCTTCCTCAGCCAGATGGCGAAATTCGCCGCAACGTATCATCCATCGATAGAGCACGGCGACTGCTCGGTTATGAACCCAGATGGGACCTTCGCACCGGTTTGGTACAGACGTACACCTGGCTCTCTGAGCGGATCGTGACCATATCGTGACGACCGGCCCGACCGAACTGGCTGGAGCCATCCTCCGTCGGCCTCCCTTGTCCGGGTTCGCGTTTGGTAGATCGGACCTGACCATCCTGACCTATCATCACTCGACCACAGAGGGCCTTCGGTGCCAACTCGAATACATCAGGAGCACCGGTTTACAGTTTGTGGATTTGGCGGACCTGGTCTCCAGTCAAGGGATAGCCAAGCCGACCCGTCCATCAGTTGCCCTCACATTTGATGACGGCTACGTGGACTGCTACACGATTGCCTTCCCCATCCTTCGGGCGATGGGCGTGCCGGCCACCTTCTTCCTGGTCGGCGAACGCATGGCGGACCGGCGGCCGTATTGGTGGGATCGATTGGACCGGACCATCGCGGCAGCCGCTGTTGCATCGGTGACGCTCCTCGGCCGGACTTTTGACCTTACCCAGCCTTTAGGGAGGTCGGGGCTGCGGACAGCTTTCGCGGCCATCGCAAGAAAGATGGCCACCGATGATGCCGACCGCCAACTCGACCTTTTGGCGGACTCGTTGGGAGTTGCCCGCGACCTGCCGGGACGGCCAATTCTGGACTGGGAGATGGTTCACAAAATGCGGACGGCGGGGATGGGCTTCGGGAGCCATACGTTGACCCATCCCTCACTTGGCGCTCTACCGATCCAGGATGTCCAAAGGGAACTCCTGGAAAGCCGCTTGGTTCTGTCCAGTCAGCTGCAAAACGAGGTTCGGTTGCTGGCCTACCCTTACGGCAGTTTGAGCGAAATCGGCGGGGAAGCCCCCGTTCTGGCTCGGGACTGTGGCTATTGGGCGGGGCTAACGTCGGTTCCCAGGGTTGGAGCCGTCGAGTCTTCCACCATGATGCCTCGGATCACTGTGAATCCCTCCGACAACCCCGACGTTCTGGCCTTTAAGATGACCGCCCTCTGGCCTCTCGCCATCCGGATGCGGTCGGCCTGGGCATCGTGATCAATCGCCAGATGGCCGACGGTCGACTGACGACCCCCGATCAGTGGGCCGACCACTGGGAGGGGGTCAAGCTTCCGTACCTCATCGATCTGAGGAGTTATCGCTGGCAGGCCTACGACCGGCTACTACGTCGGGTCTTAGCCGGCTGCGAAGGCAAGGCCCTTGAGGTGGGATCGGGTGCTTGCCAGTGGCTCATCTACCTGCATCGTGAATTCGGATTCGAGGTGTTCGGGTTGGACGACTCGATAGCCGCGTGCAGAGTCGGGCATCGCAATCTTGGTGTGGCCGGGGTACAGGCTTCAGTGATCTGCGGAGACCTATTCGCAGCTCCGGTCCGGGAGGCCACCTTCGACCTTGTCTATTCCGACGGAGTGATAGAGCATTTCGACGACTTTAGACTCGCGTTGGCTCCGATGTTGCGCTTGGTCCGTCCAGGGGGCCTTGTGGTGGCGACCGTGCCGAATTTTGGTGGTTGGTTTGGGACCTATCGGAGGATCTTCGATCCCGATCTGTACCGGATCCATAAGGCGGTTAATGGAGCGGATCTTCAATCTGCCTTTGAGGAGCTGGGACTGAACACGATCGAGGTGGGCTATTTCGCCTCACTGAGGATCCCTTACGGCAAGCTGTTTAAGGGACGCGGTTGGCGAGCGTGGGTGGGCCTTGCCCCGAGGGTGCTGGCCAGAATTGTGGATAAGTTCCTCGTCAGCGCATATAGGCTTACCGGTAGGAGCATCGAGTCGTCCTGGCTTTCCGCGGAGATCTTCGCTGTGGGCCGCCGGTCGATGGGTCCAATACCGCAACCCGCCATGAGTTCCGTTGCCAGTTCAGGTGGTCTCGGCTAGAAGCTGACCGTGAAGATCTGTATCCTGACCACCAGCCGATCGGCCTTCGCCTCACCGCACTATACAAAAGAGGCTGGTTCTCTGATTCAAGCTGGGCACAGTGTCGTGATCATCGCCCCGTGCCCGGGGGGTCGGGATCCGTCCGATCCGGTCGCCAACTACCTCGGCCATCGGGTGATCCCACTGGTAGTGGGTGAGGCTGGTGGGAGGATGAGAAAGCTCCTTCGGCTTCCTAGTTTGTTCCGATTGGCAATCCGAGAGCACTGCGATGTGTATGAGGCCATGGAACCGGCCAGCCTGTTTGTCGGAGTTGCCCTCAAGGTGGCAACTGGGAGAAGACTCGCCTACAACTCGCGCGAGGACTATCCGATGTCGCTCGCCGTAAACACTCACCTTCGAGGTCTAACCGGGCTCCTCCATGCTGTATTTGCGCGTCTCGAAGCCATTCTGCTTCTGTTTGTGGACCACTGCTTTGCCGTCACGGCTCCGATGGCTAGCAGGTTGCGCGGTCGCCGAAGGCCGTCAAGCCTGCTCATGAATCTCCCCCTTCGCGAATTCGGGAGCGAGATCTCCATGTCACGAGCGAGCCCGTCTGACCCATTTGGCGTGATCTTCACCGGCTATCCAACCATGCCGGTGGCAATGAGTGAAATGATCGAGGCGTTGGCCTTGCTTCGCGGTCGGGGTCACGATGCCAGCCTGACATTCCTTGGTTGCCCCCCAGATCACCCGGCAGCGCTGGAATGGCTGGCCACAACGGCCCGCCTCAGTCTGGAGGAGTGGGTGCACCTACTGCCGGAGGTAGCCCCCAGGGAGGTCGCATGTCACTTGGCGAAGGCTCACTGTGGATCCATCCTCTATCGGCCCACCGGTTACACTCGCCGGGTTGTCCATGTCGTCAAGCTCTATGAGTACATGGCGTGCGGGCTACCAATCGTGGCGTCAAATTTTCCGGGCCTGACGAAGACCATCGAGGCTGAGGAATGTGGGGTCGTCGCGGATCCTTGCAGCCCCACCGCCATCGCTGACGCGCTTGAGCGGCTGATCCTCGATCCTGAATATGCCGCTCGTCTGGCGGACAATGGCCGGCGGGCGTTTCTTGACCGTTTCAGTTGGGAGGTCGTCGGGCTTGAGTACGTGAGTGTGATGGAGGGTCTCGGCCTGCAGAAGAAGCAACTCCAGGGCGCAGGCTCGTCGCCATCGGCTCGGCCGTAGTGGTGGATCCCGCGACCCTCCCGGCCAGCAATCTGCGCCCCACCCCCGAGCATGGTTCAGTGAGTCTCCACTGCGGCGATCGACGATCGTGATGGGCCAATCGAGCCCTCGATGGAACGATCCCGGACGCATTGAACGGAAGTCGATCATCGCCGCTCTCAAGGACTCGAGGCCATTTGTGCGTGGCATCCTGGTCGATGTCGGCTGTGGGGATGGTCGCTATCGTGAACTCTTCGCCGGAGATTGCGACCGCTACATAGGTTCTGACATTCAGTCCAACCGAGCTGCATCGGTA
This sequence comes from Candidatus Dormiibacterota bacterium, assembly GCA_035939985.1. GTDB lineage: Bacteria > Chloroflexota > Dormibacteria > Dormibacterales > Dormibacteraceae > DASZFH01. The sequence continues at coordinate 2,745 of DASZFH010000185.1, read as the reverse complement.
GCGGTGATCGCCGACGCCCAGAGGCTGCCCTTTCAAAGCATGTCGATCGATACGGTGGTCTGCACCCAGGTGGTCAACGAATTGGAGTGCCCGGAGCTCTTTTTTGGGGAGTGCGCCAGAATCCTGACGGTTGGTGGCCACCTGATCTTGACTACGCCCTTTTTCTGGAGGGTCATGGACACGCCCACCGACGGCTATCGATTCACGTCCAAAGGCCTTGGTCAACTTGCCTCCAGGGTTGGCTTGGAGGTCGTCCAAATCCAGCCACGAGGGGGTTTCTGGGCCACCATCGGCCAAATGACCAGCCTATACCTAGCCGCTATGATTGGCCGCGGCCCCGGCAGGCAGGCCGCCGGCGTGCTCTGCGGCTTAATCCAATCGGTGGCGATGGTCCTCGAGCGGCTCCACCAGGATCATCGGCAGACGCTGGGCTATTTGCTGGTTGCCCGAAGGGTGGGTGGATGAAAGGCCGGGGATTTGTCGCCAACGCATCGATGCTTACATCAAGCGCCTTGGTTGCTTCGGCCCTCTCAGGAGGTCTTGGACTGGTTACCGCACGGATTATGGGGCCTGGGCTGTTCGGGACCTGGCAAGCCATGCGGCTGGTTCAGCAGTACAGCGGCTATGCCAACATGGGCGCGCCCTGGTCAATGCAGCGAGACATCACCGCAGCCCTCGCACACGATGATCCACGGTCAGCCCAGCGTGCGCTGGACGTTGTCTTCACGCTCACCCTCGTGGCGACCTTGGTTTTCGAGGCGGTGTTGATCCTATTGTCAGCTGTCACCGGGTGGCCCTTCCCGCTTGGATGGGCCACCCTTTTGGGCACCTTCCTGGTAGTTTTTCAAACCTACTCCCTTGGCCTGATGATTTTGAATGCACACTATCGGTTTGGCCTGTCAGGGGCTGTCGACGTTCTGACCAGTCTTGTAAACGTAGCGGCGACCATCGGGCTTGTCCTTGTGTTTGGTCTGACTGGCCTTCTGATAGCGCAGACCCTCTGGTGTCTGGTTGGGATCGGCCTGATCATGGGGATGGGGGGCGTCCGACCCCGCTTGGTCGTCGACTGGACGTTGGCCACACACTATGTGCGGTCGGGGCTCCTGTTCACCATCAACGGGTTCCTTTACCTGTGTACCCGGAGCGTCGACCGGATCCTGATTCTGGCGGTTTTGGGGACAACTGCTCTTGGCTGGTATGGGCTGGCAATTTTCGCCGCCGGTTATGTCGAGCTGGCCGCTCAGGCCCTCGGCCGCGCCATGTACCCCCATATGGTGGGTGAGTTCGAAGCGGATGGGGATCATGAGGTAATGCGTCCCTATGTGACCCAGGTCAACCTGGCGCTCGGCCTTCTCGTTCCCTGCGCCACAGGCCTGGCGGCTCTTGTCTTACCTCCGTTGGTCACGGCGATTCTTCCGCGCTACGTTCCAGGGATCATGGCGGCCCAGATCCTCATGCTGAGCGCCCCATTTGTTGTGGTCCGATACACCGCCAGCTACTACTTCGTGGCGACCGCGACCATCGAGCGGACCTTCAAAGTCCAGATGGTCGCCACAGTGGTGGCGGCGGGAGCTTGCGCCGCCGCACTCGCGGCTGGAATGGGGACCGGGGGCGCAGCCTTGGGAATGGCCCTCGCAAACCTGGTCTCTGCGGTCGGGTTTTTGTCCCTCGCCCTGGACTCGTTTGGTGTGACTCGGGTCAGGGTGACCGCCTTTGCTGGGAGGGTCCTGCTGCCTTCGTTCTATGTTGGCGGCTCGGTCGCGGTTCTAGAAGCGATGCCAGTGAACTGGGTCGGTGGCGTAGGAGTTGGCAGTGTCCTTGGTCAATCCGCCTGTCTGCTGGTTCTGTGTTCGCCGCTCCTGGTGGCCGGTTGGCGAGTGGCGGCCCCCTTCTTATTTCACAGTAGATCCACCTGGGCAACGGCGTGAGCTTGCCGATTGCGCCCGAATCCAACCGAATGCGGGTGGCCAGCGTAGCGGCGATCAACAAGGCAGCCCGGCCGTTCGGGGCGATGCTGGCGGCTGCCGGAGTTGGCGTGGCGCTGGCAACCTCCCTTCAAATTGCTGTGGAAGTGGTAGCCGGCGTAGCCATGACACCTCTGATGGTCCTGGTTGAGGGGGCCCCGCTGGGGCTGTTCCTGTTCGCCTTTCCGTTGTTGTGGAGCGCTACAGCAAGTCCGGTCGGAGGCTTGGCTATCTTGGTGATCGCCACCTGTCTACTATCCACGATCGTCAAAAGGCCCGGAGGGTTTGCCAAGGTTACCCTGCTGGACTGGGCTGTAGTTGCTCTGTTCGCAAGTTACGGGCTCTCCACGCTGTCCGCCTCAGCCCCATTCGACTCTCACGAGCTTGGGCGTCTGGGGGAGGATTTTGCGCTCTACCTGGTGGCAAGATCCACAGCCACGCGAGTGGTCCCTTTGGCCCGGAGCCTCGCCGCCCTGGTTGCCGGTTCGGTGGTGGCGGCGTTGATCACAGGCCTGGCATATTTCAATGGGGAGGCTCGGTATCTGGAGAACATCGCGAGGCTCGCGGAGTCGGGCATCGGGATCAATAACTTCGCTTCGATCCTCCTGGCAGGCTGTTGCCTGGCAGCCGGACTGCTCGGTTACAGCCGGAGATTGGTCATACGGTCGCTGTTGGTAATGGCCTCGGGAATCATTTTGCTGGCGGTGGTCCTGTCCCAGTCGCGGGGCGCATTGGTCGGCTTGACTGCGGCGGGAGTTACCGCCCTACTAATATCCTGGCG
>DASZFH010000184.1:0-4055 GCA_035939985.1 Candidatus Dormiibacterota bacterium | reverse complement strand
CTGCTCAAAGGAGCCGCCGGGGTGGGGATGTGCAATATCACCAAGTGCTGCCAGGAAGTGTGCCCAGAGCATATTCACATCACCGATAACGCCATTATCCCCCTCAAGGAGCGGATGGTAGACAGCCATTTCGACCCTCTGGGCATGCTCGGGCGCAAATTGTCCGGTAAGGCCTAGAGGCCTGGCCGAAAAATGGCCGAAGATTCACGGACGGTCGATCGTCGGCAGTTTCGCCGAGTCCATGTGCCTATCGTGTTCTCACCAATGGGGCTGGGCATTCTTCACCACCCGCGCCGGGCCACCGACGTCAGCCCGGGCGGCATGCGAACCTTTTCGGATGACCGCCTCAGCCTCGGCCAGCGCCTTGAGGTCGAATTGTTACTACCCGACCTCTCCTCGATCAAATGCTGGGTCCGCGTCGCATGGGTGGACGAGCTTGGACCAGGCCGGCCAGCGCGATTCGACATCGGGTTCCAATTCCTCGATCTCGATCAGGCGGAGGCGGATCGGCTGACTGCGGCCCTCGACGAGCCTTAGGACGCCCCTGGTCCGTTAGGTCACAGCCTCCGCCTCGATCTCCAGTTTCCAGCGAGGGTCCAGAAGTCCAGCTACCACCACAGTTGTATTGGCCGGCCGAACAGCTCCGAAGAATTCGGCATGAACCCGTGCAACCGCCTCGAAGTCGGCGGCGTCGATCAGGTAAATCCTGGTTCTGACCACGTGTCTCAACTCAGCGTCCGCCGCCCCTAGGGCAGCACCGATGATCTCCAGGCAACGCCGGGCCTGGGCGACCACGTCAGCATCGCAAAAACCTTCCGTCCAAATCGGCGCACACCCAGACAGGATCACCCGGTTCCCGACCCGAATCGCACGACTGTAACCAAGCGTCTCTTCGAAGGGCGTGTTGGTCGAAACTCGCACCCGTTTCTCTCGGAACATGATCGCATCATATTGGCCGGACCCGGACTTGGGTTTAGACCAGGAACCGGCCCCCTTCCATGATCTTGCGACCATCGACCAACACCGTAGCGCCACTGGCCAGAACGTCAACGTGGCTTGGTGCGCTCCAGTCGGCCCCGGTCTCGTGCCCGTAGGGGTCGCCAAATGCAACGTGGACCCCGGGGAACTTCTCGTCCTGGAGAAAGTTGCCCACGATCTTGGTCAATCCCGTGTTGGTGCCAATTGCGAATTCACCCACCCGGTTGGAATTGGGGCTCTGGCCTAAATAGGCCTTTATCTCCGCTTCCAAGTGCGGGAAACCCGCCATCTCCACCCCCACCGCTCGCCCACCCGAAATCCGGATCCGAACCGGCTCTTCGAATAATCCGTAGTCGGCCGCAAAATGGTCCCCCATCTCCTGCCCCACCAGTAGGCCCTCGATTTCTGCGGGGGCGGTGAATACCTCACCTTCGGGTAGGTTCCCCCAGCGGCCCTGCTCGTGATAGCGGCCGTCACAAGGTATCCAGCGCCGTAAAGGCGAGAAGTGAGCCACCAATTCCGTCCCCAGCGACGTGTAAACCTCGATCTTGGCCGCCGTCTTGACTATGTCGTATACCTGGTGAGTGACGCGGTAAATCTCTTCATAATCGGCTGCCATACCGTCGCGCATCAGATTCTCGTCGATCCCGATCATGTGACCGTGGCGACACTTCAATTCCCTCACCAGGAACTGGAGCATCGGCTGCCTGAAGGCGAGTTCGCCCGACATTCCCTCGCCAACGTAGTACGAGGCGGTGGGTTTGAATTGAGTGATCTCGTCGACGAGTTTGGTCGGGAATTCCCGCGCCGGCCGAGTCACAATGTCCTCCATCACCCAGCTCTGGCAGGCGGCCCCAGTCACCTCCACCTGACCTTTGATCGCCGCCGCCACCGATGACCGGCCGCGATCCTCGATTACCACCACCCGATCGGACGGCCCGATCCCCAGACAGACATGCACCGCGTTAGCCGCTCCCCGAACCAGGTCATCTCGCATGGCAAGAAGCATATCCACGCCCAAGCCCTCGGCAAAGCGCGGAATTTTGAATTCAGACTGGAACCGATACTCACGCTGGGTCGCGGAATCACTTAAGATCTGGCTGGGCGATGGGGGTTGTCCGGTTCCAAAGTGCTGGCCCCCTCGCAGTAGATCATGGAGGGGCATTCGGTGAGTTTCCTAGACAAGACATTGACCTGCCGGGACTGCGGGAATGAGTTCGTGTTCACCTCCGGGGAACAGGATTTCTATCAGACACGTGGACTCCAAAACGAGCCCCGCCGATGTCCCGAGTGCCGTAACACCCGCCGTTCCGAACCTCGGCAATCGCGGGAGATGCACGATGTGGTCTGCTCCGGTTGTGGCCAGATCGCACAGGTGCCCTTTATTCCTAGTGGCACACGGCCCGTTTACTGCAACGACTGCTTCAAAAAGGACCGCGGCGGAGTCGCAGCCCGCTACTAAGCCCTAATTGCCCAGCGTGTCGGTGGCGCCGTAGGTGCTGGGACTCGACGAATAGGTAGGCTTTTCGACCAACACCGGCTGGTCTGAGCTGACCGTGACCCCTAACAGGCCCACGCCCGTGCCCACGCCCTGGGTCGGGTCGAAAACCTGGATGGTCAGCCGGGACCCCGCCGCGACCGGCATGGTTTTCACACTTGGACTCCCGGTCAGGTAGTAGGTGATCGTCAGATTGGCGGCGCTCGCGCCCGGGTTCAGCACAGTCAGATAGTCATTTTCACCTGTCCGTGTGGTCGCCCCCGCGAAGTCGAACAGCTTTGCCGCCACCCGTGCCCCAACCACTACGTCGGCCCCTGCCACCGGACCAGAACCGAAGTCGTGATAGACGTACTCCGGCCGCTCGGACACGATGCCAACGTTGGAAGTCACCTGGACCGAGACCCCCGGCACACCCGGCCCGACGCCCTGGACGGGGTCAAAAACCTGAACCGTTCGCCTTTGGGAAGCCGGGACGACAACGTTTCTGACCGTCTGGTTACCCGACTGGTCTTGAAATGTCATGGTCACGTTCGCGTCGGCCGAGCTGGGGTCTGCCAGGGTCAGATATTCATTAAACCCGCCCAGTGTGGTCCCTTCCGCGAAATCCCAACTGTTGCCAGGCCCATTGGCCCCAAAGGCGACGTCGCCATCGTTGATCGGACCAGATCCGAAATCATGGCCGTCGACATACATCGGCCGCTCGGCGATGATGCTGGCGCCGGCCGTCACCGATACCCCCACCCCCCCGATACCGCGACCAATGCCACAGCTGGCTCCCACCCCTCGGGGTACACAGTTGGTGGAGTCAGCTCCTGAGCCGCTGAAGACCTCAATTGTCGTCCGGCTCTGGGCTGGGATGGTCAGAGTCTTGATGGGATGACCTCCGTTGTCCAAGAAATAGGCGAGCTGAACCGGCGTCGAGGTCGAATTGGGGTTCTCCAAGGTCAGGAACTCATCAAATGCACTGAGTGTCGAACCCTCAGCGAAATCCCACTCCGCCGTCGGTGTCGGTGCCCCCGCCACGTCCGACGATCCGTGCCACTGGCCAAATTGGAAGTTCATCACCCGTTCCACCACCCCCGGCCCTGGCAGAGTCACCTTGGCCGAAACATCCTGGTACCACCCAACCGCACCATTGACATCCAACGTTTCGACCTGACCGGCGAAAAGCCAGACATAGACGGATGAAGTGCCACCTCCGGTAGTGAAGAAGTCGATGCGGGCGGGACCACTGGTGCCGGGCGAGAACATCACCAAACATTCCGTAAAACCCGGACCGGTAAATCCCTCCGCGAAATAGAAGGTGCTCTGCTGCCCGCCACCCGAACCGGCCGGCATCGTAGCCGGGGTTTGGCAATGTCCAGTCAAGGTGAAGGTGATGTGTCCTTCCGCGTGCCCTCCAGCCGTGTTGGCGACCGCGTAGGTGATACAACCTGCCGCGCCGCAGCGCACACCGATCGTAGAGCCGTCACCTTCAGCCGCGACCAGCATGTCCCCGTCCTGAACCCCTTGAGCGATCAGGACGCTCGAATCGAGGCGCAGCACGTGATCGGTCCCAGTTACAGGTCCGCCGCCACCA
>DASZFH010000183.1:0-4452 GCA_035939985.1 Candidatus Dormiibacterota bacterium | reverse complement strand
CGAGACCCGGCCACCGCCCTGAATCCAGCCGATCGGCCGAGGCTCTAGAGGGAGGTTTGGAGCTTTTCCCGCAGGTGGTCGAGGCGCTCGAACTTTTCGAGGGACGGCTTGGGTCGAATCTTGTCGGGGTACTTGAGGCATTGAACCGCTTCTAGAACCAGATCGAGCTCCTCGGCCGTCAGCTCAATATGACGCAGGTGGTGAGGTACGGGCGGGTGATCCAGAACCTCGGTTATCACCTCCGCGATGATCTCCTCTGATTCCCTGACCACGGTGGGACGGCTGGTCGGTCGGAACAGCTCCTCCGAGCCTGACAGCGATACCCGCTTGAAATTCGACACCGAACTCAAATATAGGTGCTCCTCGACTGATTTACCAATTTCTCCGGGCAGACTCAGCTGACGTGATGGCGCCCGGCCAGTGCTCCTAGTGAGCCTTGGCCTCTTCAAGACCCTTGAAGGCCTTGAAATCGTGGGTCGGGTCTGTGCCGGGCGGTCCCTCGGAAGGCCCCGGATTGCCGTGGCTTGAAATCACTGCCTTGGCCAGTTCCCGGTAGGCCCTCGCGCCATCTGACTGCGGTGCGTACTGAAGAATCGAGGCTCCAGCCAGCGGAGACTCAGCGAATCGGATGCTGTCCTTGATCGCAAAGGGAAAGACGGAGTCTCCAAATGCGTCCCTGACGAGACCCAGCACCTCTCGGGAGTGGAGGGTACGGGACTTGAAGATGGTGGGCAGGATGCCGTGGACTTTGAGCTGGGGGTTGAGCTTGGCCCTGACCCTTTCCACCGTATTCAGAAGCTGCTGCATCCCTTTCATTCCGAAGTACTCGCATTGGAGCGGGATGATGACCTCGTCCGAGGCCACGAAAGCGTTCAGCGTCAGGAGCGAGAGAGAGGGCGGACAATCGATCACGATGTAGTCGTAGCGGCGTTGGACCGGCTCCAACTTCTCGCGCAGGATGCCCTCTCGCCCGATCTCGTTGAAAAGGCTGATCTCGGCCCCGGAAAGTTCGATGTTGGAGGGAAGGAAATGGACCCCGATCCGTTCCGACTCCTGGATGATGTCGTTGACCGAACACTTGTGGTCGACCAACAACTCATAGATCGTGGGGTTGATCTCGTCCGGCGCCTTGACTCCCATGTTGATGGTCAGGTGAGCCTGAGCGTCGAGGTCGACCAGAAGCACCCTCTGCCCCTGCTCGGCAAGAGCGGCTCCGAGGTTGACGGTGGTCGTAGTCTTGCCGACCCCGCCCTTTTGGTTCGCGATGGAAATCGTGCGCGCCAGTTTAGAGGAGTCTATCAACCCAGTGGGAGCAGTGTCTTGGGTTTATCCAAACTGAGCCTGCGCCCGCCGACGACAAGCGATGAGGCCACCGGGGTAATTGCGCTCTAGAATTTGCCGGTGGTCCCCGTCTCCTGCATGGCGGCGCTTATCGGAGCCGGCTTCTCGATCTTGCTCACTCGCCAATTCCTGGTCAGGCGCAAACCGCATCAGATGGCGTGGGCGATTGCGCTGGGGATGTTCAGCTTGGCCGCGTTGGTCGAAACGATCGGATTCGCGTCTGGCTGGACCGACCTCGCCTATCGCACCTACTACCTCCTGGGCGGTCTGCTCAACGTCACCTGGTTGGCACTCGGGACGCTCTACCTTTTCAAGCCGGGTCGCACCGGGAACCTCGCGGCGGCGATCGTGATCGCACTCAGTCTTCTGTCCGTGGTTGCCATCTTTGCTTCGACCACCGATCCCACAAGCCTGCGGGCAACCATCCCTCCCCCCCGCCACGCACTGATCGGACCAGCAGTGATCTTGGCCCCTATCCTGAACATCCTCGGCTCGGTGGTTCTAATCGGTGGAGCGGCACTTTCCGCCTGGACCGCCTGGCGACGACACGGACCCATCAATACCGTCATCGGCACCGCCACCTTGGCGGCGGGAGCGTTCGTAATCGCGGGAGGCCACTCATTTGCTCAGACGTATGGGGTCTACATCCTCCAGCCGCTATCTGAGGCGTTCGGGATCACCTTAATGTTTGGCGGCTACCTGATCGTGGAGATCAAACTCCACCCGAGCCTCCAACCCAGCCTCAGGTGATCCTCGACGGGCTGATCGTGCTGGTGGTCGGGATCACCGTCCTCGTCAGCTTCCAACAGGGTCTGCTGGTCCCCCTGCTCACATCTGGATTCTGGCTCGGTCCATGGATTTGGACCTGGATGAATTGGACTTGGTACCTGAGTGCCGTTCCTCCCACCCTGCGCGGCAACCCAGTCGCTCTGCTTACCGTCAGCTTGGTGGTTTCGATCTTGCTTGGCTACTGTGGAGCCCGCCTGGCGATCTTCTTGCGTCACCGGCGAGCGCTGAGGGGCCCGGACGGTCTACTTGGGATCTTCATCAATGGAGGGCTCGCCGGCCTCCTCATGTACGGGCTGATCTCAACCCTGACCGTTTTCGACATGGCCGTCGGCCCATTCCTAAATTCCGACTCGGTCACCGCGGCCCAGGCCGCGGTTCTTGAACAAACCTTGGAATCAAACCCGATTACCGCTCGTATCTTCGTGAAGGCTGACCTCGATCGCCTGCAGGCTGAAACATCCCAAACCCCACCCGCAACCCTCGAGGCGGTGCCCCAGTTGAATACTGTCATCGGCATTTACCGCGACTTCGTGCGGCCCCAACTGAAGGGATCACGACTGGCCGGGCGAATTCTGGCGCTGGGAACGCGAATCCACCGATGATCGAATGGCAATGATGGACACCGCTGGCCTTCCGCGTTGGGGAGGGCTTGCCAAGGGCTCTGAGGACACCGACATCGTGGTCGTTGGTATTCCCTACGACGGCTCGGCGGTCTACCGTAAAGGTGCAGCCGGCGCTCCGGCCCGGATTCGCGAGTTGAGCGCGATCATGCCGCCAGTCACCGAGACCGGGCGATCGCTCGCGGCCCTCCGAGTCGTGGACCTCGGTGACCTTGACCTCGGCGATGCTGTTGAATCCGGTTGGAAGCGAGCGGCCACCGAATTGCGAGCCCTCCCCCCAAAGGCCTTCTTGACCGCCATCGGTGGGGATCATTGCAGCACCATTCCAGTCCTTGCCGCTCAAACGGCCAGGCACCCCGACTGTGCCGTCCTCTGGATCGACGCCCACCCTGACCTCTGCGACTTTTCCCGAGGCGGGAGGTGGACCTGTGGTTGCGCACTGCGCCGAGGCATGGAGATCGCCGACCTCAAGCCTGGGTCGATCGTCATTGCCGGCAGCCGGGACTACGACCTGGAGGAGCTTGAGTTCTCGCGTCAGGCGGGGATAGAGCTCATCTCGGTCCGAGACCTGGCTCGCGATCCCCAGTCGGCCGCTGCTCTGGTGGCCGACCATCTGGGCTCCCGACCGCTCCACATCTCGTTCGACATCGATGTCCTCGACCCCGCCTTTGCTCCCGGCACCGAGGTGCCCTCAGCAGGAGGCCTCAGCACCCGCCAAGCCTTGGAGTTCCTTGAGGCGGTTGCCGCCCGGACTCACGTGGTCGGCCTGGACGTGATGGAGGTATCACCACCCCTCGACCAGACGGATATCACGACTCTGGCCGCCCTCAAAATCATCTTCGAAATCTGGGGCTACGTCCTTCTCTGAACTCGGAATTTTGAGACTCACAAGGTACTGAATCCGATACCCCAACCAGTCCATTCTGATCGCGCAGCAAGGGACCCCATGAGGTGGATCTCGACTGACGAAATATCTCGGAGTGGATCAAAGCTATGACGAACGCACTGCAGGTGGCCCTAATGGAGAGCCCCGATCGGCGATCAGCTGAGGGGCGAGATTTCGCTCAACCCCAGACCAGTGGCGCTCACAGCCCCGGCGATCGAATGCAAGCTCCGCTGGCCAACCCGCTCTGGGACTGGCGGCGACTTACCCCGCGTGATCGAGAGGCTGCTTGGCTCGAGCTCGACGACTGGATCGAGCATGTGATCGTTCAGCGCCACCACCTCGGCGGCTTCCTACCCCCAAATTGGGGGAGGGCCCCTCAGCTCACGGCTGAACTCATCCGGCTTCATGAGCTGGAGATCGAAATCCAGAGTGAGGAGTGGCAAATCGAACTAATCAAATCGTGCCGGACCTGGCCCTGCCTGGCCGAGTCGGGTCGCGCCCGAGCGTCTTAGCCGAGATCCCGGCTTAGACCAGGGCCATCTCAACACCCAGAGGGCTCTCATCGAGCAAACTCTTGGCACCTTGCGAGGCAAGCGGCATGGCGTAGAAGAAACCTTGACCCAAGGTCAGATTGAGCTTACGCAACTGCTCAACCTGTGCCGGCCGCTCAATCCCCTCCGCCACCATTTCCAGGTCAAGGGTCCGCCCGAGGTCAGAAATCGCCTGCAGGAAGGCCATGTCCCCAGGATTGTTGGAGAGTCCATCGATGAACGGCTTGGCGATCTTGAGGATATCGACCGGGAACCGCCGGAGCCA
>DASZFH010000182.1:0-2203 GCA_035939985.1 Candidatus Dormiibacterota bacterium | reverse complement strand
CAGACCGCCGGTGGAGCCAGCGAGCGCCAGGATCGGGTACTGCAGGCTTGGGCCACGATGCGCATCAATTTTGACGCGGGCAACCTGCCTGCGGCCATCGAAGAGGCAGGGCGACTGGCTACGGAGGAGGGCTTGCCATTGCGGGTACGCCTCTACCTGACGGACGTTGCCGTCGAGGTTCTGCTGGCGGACGGCAGACACGACGAAGCCGACCGACTGGCGAGGTTGGTCGCGGATCTTGACCCGGACCCCGACCACCCGTGGTGGCTTAGGGTGAGGGGACGTCTTGCCACCAACCCAACCGAGGCCGCTTCCCTGTTGGAGACCTCGGCATCCACGCTGAGGGCTGCCGGGGCCCGACACGAAGCGGCCACCAGCGCCCTGGCCCTGGCCGATCTGCTCGCGACCAACGGCAGCTCCGAGCAGGCGCTCGAATTGGTTCGTGCGGTGGCAGTCGATGCCCGCAAGCGTGGTGCGGCGCTTGATGAGCGCCTCGCCCGCCGACGCCAGACGGATTGGGGCACTGACGTGACCACCCCGGAACGAGTACGGGAGGCGCTGGAGAACCTGCACCAGCCCAATGAGCTGGCCCGAAGCCAGCTCGTCAACGCGATTGAGGCAACACCGTTTGGCGAAGGGCCAGGGCCCGCCCTGCACAAGCTCCTGGTCGAGGTAGTCAACGCTATCGCCACCTCCTCCGATCCCCGGGATGCGGAGGCCGGCAAGTTGCTTCATGCGTATTACATCAAGCGGGTCGGGAGCCAGGAGGTGGTTGCCGAGCGCCTCCATCTGACCCGGGCCACCTTTTACCGCCGCCTCCACCGCGGCTGGCAGGCTGTCGTCGAGCGCCTCGCGAACCAGTAGCAGCCGTCCCGACCGGCTGAGTTTTTTGAGACCGGCGCGGTACTGTCAGTGATACCGGCCTGAGCACAGCATTTCGGGCATGGTACAAGCCACCCAAGCCCAGCCCGAACGGTCCGCCACTGTGGTCGCCCAGATCCGGAACCGCGTCGCCGCTGACGTCGATCGTCTGATGGGCGAAGCGCTCAGTTCGATGCTGGGCGATTTTGACCGCCTTCTGGCCCGGCAACATGGACGACCGGAGGTCCAGCGCCAGCTCGATGGCTTACGGCGCTCGACCGAAACCTTGCTCGACGAGCTGGAGGACATCGTTCACGGCGTTCGGACCGGCAACACCGATCTGGTCCCAGAGCTTCGCGACCATCTGCTCGGCAAGGCCAGACTTGAGGTATCGGGTCGCTGGCCGGCACGAGTATCTCCTTCAGCACGGGACCACATCCTTCAAATCGTGCTTGAGGCGGTCCGCAACGCCCAGATCCACGGCCGAGCGAAGGTGACCAAGGTCGCGCTGCGAGTCAACTCACGGGGAACCGCGATCGTCAGTATCACGGACGATGGGACCGGCCTCGCCGGGTTGTCAGGCGGGTTCGGACTCGCGGGGATGCGGGAGCGTTGCCATCTGTTGGGCGGAACCATGTCAGTCGGTAACCGGCGGTGCGGGGGTGTGAAAGTGATCGCCCTTTTTGTTAAGGAGAACCTCAAATGACCAGTCCCGCTGTCGCCGCCCAGCCCATCCGTCTCCTGATCGTCGACGATCAGAATCTGTTCCGATCGGGATTGGCCAGCCTCCTCGACGACGATGCCCGATTTGACATGGTGGGAGAAGCCTGCGACGGCATCGAGGCCCTCCAGGAAGTGGCACGGCTGCAGCCCGACGTGGTTCTCATGGACCTGCGCATGCCACGGATGGACGGACTCGAAGCTACCCGGCTGATCCGCCAAAATCACCGAGCCACCAAAGTCCTGGTCCTGACCAGCTTCGAAGCGGACAGCCACGTCATGAAAGCGATCGAGGCCGGGGCTGACGGATTCATCCTCAAGGACTCCAAACCCTCCGCGATCGCCGCCAGCATCGTCGCCGTACAGGCGGGTGAGAGAGTGATGGCCGGCGCGGTGGCGGACAGCGTCTTTCGGATGCTGACCGGGCAGACCTCCGAGAAGGAGTTCTACGACGGCCTTACCTCACGAGAGGTTCAAGTCTTACGCCAGATTGCCGGCGGGATGCCCAATAAGCAGATCGCCCTTCAGCTCTGCATCAGCGAGAAGACGGTCCGCAACCACATCAGCAACCTCTATGAAAAGCTGCACATCTGTGATCGTGCCCAGGCCGTCCTCTACGCGG
>DASZFH010000181.1:0-5734 GCA_035939985.1 Candidatus Dormiibacterota bacterium | reverse complement strand
CCGTGGTTGCCAACGAAGCGGTCAACCTGGCGCTTCACCCAACCGAGGTCCACTGTGTGCTGGGCGAAAACGGGGCCGGCAAGAGCACGCTGATGAAGCTGCTCTACGGGGTCTATCAGCCCGATGAGGGGAGGATTTTCTGCGGCGGCGAGGAGGTCCGAATCACCTCTCCCGTTGTGGCCCGGCGGCACGGGATCGGAATGGTCTTCCAGGACTTCCGGCTGGTTCCAGCCCTCACGGTGCTCGAAAACGTGGCCCTGCCCCTTCCCGGACGGGGACCGATTTTGCACCGCCGCGACATCGTCGCCAAGTTCACCGAGGTGGCCGAATCGATGGGCCTCCACGTCAACCCCTCCACCCCGGTGCGCTCCCTCTCCATCGCCCAACGGCAACAGTTGGAAATCGTCAAGGTCCTGGTCACAGGCGCCAAGATCCTGATCCTCGACGAACCCACCAGCGTCCTCGCCCCCCAGGAGGCGGACGCGCTCTTTGAGCGCATGGCCGAGCTTCGGGCCAAGGGCCTATCGCTGGTCATCATCACCCATAAGGTCAAAGAGGCCCGCGCGATCGGAGACAGATTTTCGGTCCTGCGGGGGGGTCGCTCCGTCCTGGAGGGCGTCAAGCCCGCAGAGATCGGCGACGACGATCTGGTCGAAGCGATGGTGGGACGTGCGGTTCCGCCTCTGCCCCGCCACCGCCGCAAGGCCGATGAGCGCAAGGTCCTTCTCCAGACCCGGGGCCTGTCCGTTCCCGGCCAGGGCGGGCGAGTGGGGGTGGTGGAACTCGACCTTGACGTCCATGCCGGCGAGATCGTGGGCATTGCCGGTGTGGCTGGCAGCGGACAGACCGAGCTGACCGACGCCCTGGTCGGAGCCACGCAATGGAAGTCTGGGTCCTTGATCGTTAAGGGCAGGACGATCGCCCAAGCCAGGCCCGCGGGAGCGCATCGCAACGGCCTGGCTTCGGTACCCGAGGACCCCGTCTCGCAGTGGGTGGTTCGAGGTATGAGCGTGCTCGACCACATGGGCCTGGACCACCTCCGGCGAGGCATTGCCCGGGGTCTGGGCATGGACTGGGTTGTCATTCGACGAACCACCGACGAGCTCAACCAGGCGGCGAATTTGCGCATGGCCGCAGTGGAACGGCAGGTCGCCACCCTTTCGGGAGGCAACATTCAACGAGTCCTGCTGACCCAGATCCTGGCTGCCTCAGCCTCGGTCTATGTCCTCTCCTACCCCAATCGGGGCCTCGACGTTCTCTCCTGTCGCCAGGTCCACGACCTGATTCTCAAGCGCCGCGATGAGGGCGCCGGGGTGGTCCTGGTTTCCGAGGATCTGGACGAGTTGATGCTCCTGGCGGATCGGATCGTGGTCCTTCACGACGGCCGGGTGGCGGGCGTCCGGGAACCAGCCGAGACCGATCGGGCGGAGCTGGGGCGCTTGATGCTGGGGACGGCCGCATGAGCGCCTTGGAAAATCCCCTTACGGAACTGGAGGTGGTCGCTCCGTCCCCAACCCCGGTGGTGCCTGCCTCGGACCTCACGGCTCGCGCACTCAAGTTCACCTTGGGGCTGGGTCGCTGGGTCCTTATCTACGGCGCGGCACTGGTCATCTTCGGCGCCTTTGTGGCCGTTCGGCATGTCGATCCGATCGCCATGTACACCGCCATGTGGAGCGAGACCATCGCCACTCCATACGGCTTTGGACAGGTGCTGGACCGGTTCGGACCCTTCCTGTTGGCAGCCATGGCCGTAGCCGTACCCGCGCGGGCGGGCCTGATCAATATCGGCGGCGAAGGTCAGATCGTAATCGGCGCGACCGCCGCCGGGGGCGTGGCTCTGGCCCTCGGGCCCCACACCAATGGCGTTCCAGCCATGGTCCTGATGGCCCTCGCGGCGGTTCTGGCGGGGGCGCTCTGGGCTGGCCTGGCCGCGGTCATGAAGCTGGCCGGCAATGTCAACGAGGCCATTTCCACCCTGCTCCTCAATTATGTCGGCGCCGACGTCCTCTCCTACCTTGTCTACGGCCCCTGGAAGGACGCCGCCGGCAACGGTCAGCCCGCATCCAAGCCGGTACCGGTCAACGACATGCTCCCCACCATCGGCTCCCTGGAGGCCCATATCGGCTTCATCATCGCCATCGCCGTGGTGATCGCGACTGCCCTGGTGTTGAACCGAACCCGCTGGGGCTTCTCGCTTCGAGCCGTGGGCGGCAACCCAGAGGCGGCTCGACGGGCCGGCCTGGCCGTCGCCACCCTGACCATCAGCGCCATGCTGGTCGGGGGCGCACTGGCCGGATTGGGTGGCTTCGTCCAGTTCAATGGGCTTGAGGGCCAGCTCCGGCCCGGTCTGGCCGCCACCTTCGGCTATACGGGATTCCTGGCCAGCTGGCTGGGCCGCCACAACCCCATCCGGGTTGTGGCGGCGGCGCTCCTGCTGGCCGCGATCGTAGTCGGCGGCGATTCCCTCCAGATCAGCACCCATCTGCCCGGCCAGGCCGTGAACATCCTGATGGCCGTCGTCCTGCTCGCCGTGCTTGCCCAGCGGCCCAAGGTCAGGGCGGCCTGATGCTGATTGACATTCTCTGGGGAGCCATAGCGGGCGGCACCGCCCTGCTGTTCGCCGCCCTTGGGGAAACCATTTCCGAGCGGGCGGGCGTGATCAATGTCGGCACTGAGGGCACCATGCTCTCGGGTGCACTGGCCGCCTTTGTGGTCACGGTCAACACCGGCCATGTCTGGCTGGGTGTCCTGGCCGGGATGGTCGCGGGCGCTGGCCTGGCGGGCGTCCACGCTTGGATGGTGGTCTACCGCCGAGCCAGCCAACTGGCCACCGGCCTGGTCATCCTCTTCCTGGCTCTGGGTATCACCTCGCTCTACGGAGCCGACTACGTGAGCAGCAACATCCACGGCTTCGTCTCGTGGCGCGTCCCGGTCCTGGGCTCCATCCCCGGCATCGGCCATGCGTTTTTCGACCATGACCCCCTTGTCTATATCTCTTATCTGGCCGTTCCAACGGTCTGGTTCTTCCTCTTCCGGACTCGATGGGGGCTGCTCATCCGGACCGCAGGTGAACGGCCTGAGTCCCTGCGAGCGTATGGAATATCGCCCACCAAGGTCAGGGCTGTGGCGGTCGTCTTGGGTGGCGCCCTGGCGGGAGTGGGAGGCGCCCAGCTCTCCACCGCCCTGGCCCTGAGCTGGTCGGAGGGAATGACGGCAGGGCGCGGCTTCGTAGCGGTGGCGCTGGTCATATTCGCGGCGTGGAACCCGCTGCGAGTCATGGCCGGGGCCTACCTCTTCGGGGCAGCCATCACCCTGGGTTCCGAGCTCCAGGTCCATGGAGTTCGGGTCAACCAATTCATGCTCGATTCCCTGCCTTACCTGCTCACCCTGGCGGTGTTGGTGCTGCTGGCCCGTCGCCAGTCGCAGGCCGCTCCCGAGGCACTGGGCCAGGAAGCCTGATCCGGACGCGGCAACGTACCGGGAGGGGAATGGAGTCGCACGCCAGCAGAGAACGTATGGGAATGGGGTCAACAAATTCGGAAACAGGATTTCGGCAACGCACAGATTTGATGAAGGAGATTGGAATGCATCGACAAATTGGGGTTAGGCCAGGCCGCTTCGCGGGCCTGATCATGACCGCCACCCTGGCACTGGTGGGTGCCGCCTGTGGCTCCACGGGCCCATCCGCCGCGGCAATACCGGCCGGCTGTTCAACCCCCTCAGGGACCACAGGCCCGGGCACCGGAACCACGACCGTCGGCTTTATTTACGTGGGGTCGACCCAGGACTATGGCTACAACGAGGCCGCTCATGCCGGATCCCAAGCTCTGGGCTCCGCCTGCCCCAACCTCAAGATTTTGGAGGCGAGCGAAATCCCCGAGACGGCGGAGATGTCGACCGCCGCAGAACAGATGATCTCGCAGGGGGCCAAGATCATCTTCTCCACCAGCTACGGATACAAGGACTACGCGGTGGCGCTGGCCGCCAAGCACCCCGATGTGGTGGTCATGCAGCAGGGCAACTTCATCACCCCGCCCTTGGGCCCCAACGTCAACACCTACTTCGGCAATGTCTACGAGACGGTCTACATGGCGGGAATCGCGGCTGGCAAGGCAACCAAGACCAATAAGCTCGGCTTTGTTTACGCCTTCCCAATTCCACAGACCCTGCTCAACATCGACGCCTTCGAGCTCGGCGCTCAAACTGTCAATCCCAACGTCCAGACCTACGCCGTTTCCACCGGCAGCTGGTGCGACCCGGCCAAGCAGGCCGACGCCGCCAGCAGCCTCCTCTCGCAGGGTGTCGATGTCCTGACCCAACACCAGGACTGCACTCCGACCATCATCAAGGCGGCCGAGGCTGCCGGAGTTGACTCGGTCGGCTACCACTACGACGCGGCCACTCTGGCCCCCAAGGGCTGGCTCACCGGCTCAGACTGGAACTGGGGACCGCTTTACACCGACATGGTCAAACAGATTCTGGCGGGCAAATTCAGCGGCGGGATGTACAACACCAACTATTCGCTCGGCTTTAGCGGCGGTGGGTCGGTGCCCTCGCCCATGGAACTGGCACCTTTCGGACCCTCTGTCTCAACCGATACCCAAAGTCTGGTCAGCGCGGCCAAGACCAAGATCCTGGGCGGCTGGTCGCCCTTCACCGGCCCGATCATGGACCAGAGCGGAACCGTCCAGGTACCCGCCGGGACCTCCGCCACCGGGGCGCAGCTGAGCAGCCTCTCCTATTGCGTCAAAGGCGTGATCGGAACCTGTAAGTGATCTCAGGGTTCGCAATCTTCGAGGGGGCGGCGCGCAGCCGCCCCCTCCCCACCAGCAAGGAGATGGAATGACCACCAAGGCCTTCGGGCCAGTAGCCGCCGACCCTTACGCCTGGCCGTATGACGGTCAGTTCGATCCAGCGCATACGGCGCTGATCCTGATCGACTGGCAGTTCGATTTCTGCGGCCCAGGGGGCTATGTCGATGCCATGGGCTACGACATCTCGCTCACCCGAGCCGGTTTGGAACCAACCCAGCGAGTTCTCGCCGCCTGCCGTGAGGCTGGCATGCACATCATTCACACCCGCGAGGGGCACCGACCCGACCTGGCCGACCTCCCCGCCAACAAGCTTTGGCGATCCGAATCGATGGGAGCGGCGATCGGCGGGCTGGGGCCCTGCGGCCGACGGCTGGTGCGGGGCGAGCCTGGCTGGGAGATCGTTCCCGAGGTGGCGCCGCTACCCGGCGAACCGATCATCGACAAACCCGGCAAGGGCTCGTTCTACGCCACCGACCTCGACCTGGTTCTGAGCACTCGGAACATCACCCACATGGTCTTCACGGGCATCACCACCGACGTCTGTGTCCACACCACCATGCGGGATGCCAATGACCGCGGCTACGAGTGCCTCCTGCTTGAGGACTGCACCGGGGCCACCGAGTACAGCAACTATCTGGCCGCCCTGAACATGATTCGCATGCAGGGAGGCATGTTCGGCGCGATCGCGCCATCGTCAGCATTTCTGGAAGCCCTGGCTAGAAGTGCAGTCGCAGCCGGATAACCAGGCAAGCGCCCTTTTGGTTCGTATGGCTGGGCTCCTGACCGGGACGTCAGCTTGGGAACACGGTGAGCCGGCACCCGTGTTCGACCCATTCCTGGTCAAGGACCGACCAATCGATCCAGCCCCCCCGTCGGGAGCCCCCGTCGACGCCCTCTCCATCGCCAACGCCTGCCTGGCC
>DASZFH010000180.1:0-5247 GCA_035939985.1 Candidatus Dormiibacterota bacterium | reverse complement strand
AGTCAGAGTCGTCCAGGTCTCACCTCCGTCGACGGTCTTCTCCACACCACCACCAGCCATCCCCGCATAGAGGGTTTTGGGATGGGTTGGGTCGGCGGCAATAGATTGAACCCGGCCCGAGTATCCCGGCCACCCGGTGCCTGAAAATCCGGGGTAGTTGGTGAAGACGGCCCCCGGAGTACCAACCGGTTGCCAGGTGGGAGTGGATGCGGCCAGCATTGAGGCAACCGGGGCGGAGGCCAGGGTCGCGACTCCGGCCCTTGCCCAGTCGAGTGAGAAGCTGGTCGCCACCACCAGCGCCACCACCACGCCCGCCACCGCTCGGATCCGGGTCGGTCCGATCTTGCTTCGAGGGTTAAGGCTTGGGATAGCTGTTGGCGGTCCGGGGGTCAGGGGTGATTCCACAGTGGGTCTCCTCATGTGTCGGATTGGGTCCGGGCCACTCTCCGATACCCACTCAGGCAGCTCGCGAGAAAGACGCGATTCCCCTCAATCGCCGGGCCCGCTCGTGCAGAGGCAGCGCAGGGCTGCCCGCCGACGATAGGTGAATCGTAACGGAATCGGTTCAATCCACCGTCTGGGTCCTGGGGATGGCCGTCTAACCCGACGAAGGGGACCTACCCCCTCTCCTGCGTGCGTCTTAGTCCTCTTCGTGACCCTGCGCTTAACCCTTCAGTCACGGGACCAATCCGGCCCCACCAGACCTCCCTTCCTGATCGCCCCACCACGAGGAGTGTGGCGAAGCCGAAAGAGGAATTCAGCCGCCAGCGCTACTCCATCGGTCCGGTGATCTTTTCGGCGTGAATTTTGACTATCACGCGCTGCTCGTTCGGCTGCCGCCAGGGGTAGACGTCCTGGCCGATGTACTTCTTCGCCAGCTTGTCGATATTGGCGTCTGCCCCGTCGTCGATCAACTCGGCCCGGCCTCGGATCACGATCAGCTTGGCGTAGGGCTCACTGTGATCGACAATGGCCAGGGAGATCCTTGGATCCCGCTCCAGGTTGCGGGTCTTGAGACGGCCCCGGGCCGTATTGAAAAGGGCGTTTTCACCGTCGGTGTCCACCCACACGACAGTTGATTGGGGGGAACCGTCCGCCATCAGAGTGGTGACGACGGCGAAGTACTTCTGCTCCAGCAGGGAGGCCTGGGCGGGGGTCAGCTTCTGGTCTTCGGCAGTCTGGCTCATGAATTCATCCTAACTCTGGCCTGGCCGTCCCGACTAGTGGGGTTCAGGCCACCGACCCCCTGGGGACCACCCACCGGGCAGGCTGGCCGGTAATCTGTGCGATCTGATCGAAGTCCCGGTCGTAGTGGACGACGGCGACCCCGGCCGCCTCGGCGGTGGCGGCGATCAATAGGTCGGCTTGCTTTACGGAGCGGTGGTGGTTACTCCTTGGATGAGTTCTGCCGATCAGTTCATAGACCTGTAGAGCTCTCGACCACTGGCTCACCGTGATTGGAATCTGCGGGAGCCGATCGAGGTCTTCGCGAAGCTGTGCGAATTCAGAAGCGCTTGGCGCGCTATGCAGGAGTTCAAACTTGATCTGGTCGCAGATTGCGATCCGACCCGCCAGCATTTGGACGTTCCACCAGCCGGATATTGCTGGAGTCCTCCGTCGGGCCCAAACCGAACTATCGACCAGTTCCAGGGCGTGGCTTCCTGATTGATTGCTGGGGAAAGGTGCGCGGCTTCCTCAGATCCTCGATGGATTCCGGAGTCAGGTCGGGCAATTCTGCTGCGAGTAGGCGAATCCGGGATTGAAGGTTCACGACTTCCTCCATGGAACGTGTCAACGTATCGGTCACCCCCTTGGTTCCCAAGGCCGCACGAGCTTGGTGGATCAGCGATTGTGAAAGGAGGGCGCTGGTCCTTTGTGAGTCGGCTCGAATTGGTTGGCTGCCCTGATTCGGCCTCTGGGTCGGTGCCATGATTAGAAATTATATGTCGTTAGTCGGACTAGTGCGACATATTACAGGGGTCTTGGCGACATACGATTAGGTGCGCGCACAAACAAAAAAGACTCCTCACCCCGGTGCGTGGGTGGAGGAGCTCTTTTAGTTGCCGCTCAGCCAGCTAATAAGTCAGCACCGCGTTGCGCTGATCCCACAGTGGCAGGAGGCGCTCTTCGAAGGCGGATCCGAGTGCAACCAGGGTGGCCTCCTCCCCGGGGCGGGCCACAAACTGGATGCCGATCGGCAAGCCTTCCGGGCTGAAGCCGCAGGGGACGGAGATGGCCGGGAAGCCGACAAGGCTCCAGGGGATGGCGTTTCGGGACAGCAGGTAGAGGTAATCGGCAAAGTCCTCGGCCGGCGGGGCCGTGCAGAGCGCGGTGGGCATTGCCAGGACATCGAGTCCATCGAAGACGGCGAGCATCCCCTCGGAGAGTTCGGCTCGCAGCCGCTGGGCGTCGAGGTAGTCGATCGCGGACGTGGCCTCCCCCTCCTCGATCTGCTCCCTGACCTCCTGCCAGTAGGCCGCTGGATCGACGTTCATGCTGCGATGGGCGGCCGCGGCTTCACAGCGGCTGATGATCAGACCAGCCGCGTTTGAATTGTCGAAGTCCTGGTCCGATGGCCTGGTCACCTCACAAAGGGAAATGCCGCCCGCCCTCATTGCTTCCGTGGCGGCCTCGAAGGCCCGGATAACCTCCGGTCCGGCTCCACTGAGGGCGGCGGGAGGGATGCCGACCTTCAATCCAGTCACATCGGCCCCAGCAACCGCGGCTAAGGACTGTTCCAGCCCCATCAGCACGTCCATCATCAGCGCTGCGTCTTCCACGGAGCGGGCCATGGGAGCGATGTTGTCGATCGACCAGGATAGAAAGACCAGACCTTCGACGGGGATCCCGCCGAAGGTGGGCTTGAAGCCAACCACTCCGGATAATGCTGCGGGCACCCGGATCGAGGCTCGGGTATCTGTCCCCAACGAGGCGAAACCCATGCCCGTCGCGACCGCGATCGCGGAGCCGCCACTGGAGCCGCCGGGCAGTCGGCCCCGATCGTGGGGATTGCGGCTCTGGGGGCTGGTCACGCCGAGGGCGAACTGGTGGGTGGTGACCTTGCCCAGAATCACAGCTCCCGCCGCCCGCAGGCGGGCGACCGAGACCGCGTCATCGGATGGAAGGCGGTCGAACGAGTCGCAGGCGGCTCCGGTGGGAAGGCCGCCCACATCGATGATGTCCTTGACGGTGATCGGGATGCCATGCAGGGGCCCTCGATAGATACCAGCCTCCAATTCTCGATCTCGCTCACGAGCCTGCGCCAGGGCACCGCCCTGATCCAAGAACGCGAAGGCATTGAGGACTGGTCCCAGAGCATTTGCCGCCGCCAGCGCCTGATCCGCCAGATCGACGGACTTCAGTCGTCGATCCTTCAGCACGGGTGCCGCCGCAGCGATGGTGTGGCGAGGGGGCTGGCGGGAGGGGTTGGGAACCCAGCGACGTTGGGCGGCCGTGGCACTGGCAATCACACCCGACCAAGGCTGCCGGAGCACCGGTTCTGGCCGATACTCGGACAAGACCCTTCGGGCCTTCTCGAAAGTCGCCCGCGCTACGCTGCCTGGGAGGCCAACCTTCACCCAGCCACCGGGGGCCGCAGGATCGAAACGTGGGCACTGACGATTCGCCATCCCTCAGTCAGCCGGACCCAAGTCTGGGTCTGGCGTCCGACGATCTGGCTGCCGGGGTTCCTGAATTCGGTGTTGATGCAGGCAAAGTCCCGGCCGAAAGTTGTGATGACGGTCGGTCCGATGGCCCGCCCTGGAGGGATCGGAGTCGCGGTTAGGCGCCACTCTCTGATCTCAGCCAGCCCATAGAGACATTCGTTAACGCCGTAGCGGACAACCTGCTCCGAATCCCAGAAGGCGCTGTCCAGAGTGTCTGCATCGTTGGCAATCAGAGCTGCCTCGTAAGCAGCGAAAACCGCCGCGATCTCCGCCACGACCTCGGGCTGGTTGATCTGCTGCGACGCCGTTTCCAAAGTCATGCCGTCTTCCTCGTGGGTGGGACAGAAATCGCGGGCCTTCCCGCTCGAATGGCGCCGACCGCTTCCAGATGGGTCGCCGCGGCGATAAGTGTGGCCTCACCGCCCGGCCGGCCGACGAGTTGTACCCCAATGGGCAGGCCGTCGACGGTAACCGGGACGCTCAGGGCCGGTAATCCGATTAGAGAGAAGGGTTGTGTGAAGCGCCCCAGGACAGCCCCCTTCGGCAGGGTGATTCCCTCGATTTCGATCATCTCCTGATCGATCAGTGGAGCCGGACAAGCCACGGTGGGCAGTACGACGATGTCAGTTTGGCCCAAGACGCTGCTCATTAGGTGTTGCCACCAGCGTCGGAAGCGCTGGGCTGCCAGGTAGTCGGTGGCGGAGACCCCCATCCCCGCCACAAAGCGACCTCGGGTGCGCGGGTCGAGGGTGTCGACCGAGGTCCGGAGCAGCTGCTGGTGTTGATCCGCGCCCTCCGCTGCGGTTATCACGATCGCTGCGGCGCGGGCCAAGCCCACGGCGGGCAAGTCAAGGCTGCCGACCGCCCCGAGCGCGGATGCAATGCGTTCAGTTGCTTCCAGGACTTCGGGGGTGGCGCCTTGGGCGAGTTCTCCGCCGGCCCGTGTTACCCGGAGGGCGTTGATCTCAGGCTGCATAGTCGCGGAGTTGGTCAGGACCGAGAAGACGGTTCTGAGGTCATCTGCGCTTCGGGTCAGTAAGCCCACCGAATCGAGGCTGGGCGCGAACAGGACCGATCCGTCGGTCGGTATCGCTCCCAGGGTCGGTCGTAGGCCGAGTACGCCGCAAAAGGCGGCCGGGATGCGGATCGAGCCGTTGGTGTCGGTTCCGATCCCGATCCGGACCGCTCCGCTGGCCACGGCCGCCGCCGATCCTCCCGATGATCCGCCCGCCACCCGAGATGGGTCGTGAGGGTTATGGGTGGGTCCGTAGTGAGAATTCTCGGTCGTGAACCCGTAGGCGAACTCATCCATGTTGGTGGCACCCATGATCAGCGCGCCGGCTCGCCGCAGTCGCCGTACCACCGTGCTGTCGGCCGCAGCGGGAGCGTTGGTGGAAAAGATCGAAGATCCCGCCAGAGTGACCACGCCTTGGACATCGAATAGGTCTTTGACCGCTACCGTCACCCCTGCCAGCGGACCGTCAGGGAGGCGGGTGGCTTCTTCGAGGACCCGATCCTTGAACACCGTGGTGAAGAGGTTCAACTGGGGTTGGAGCGTATCGATCTCGGCCAGGCAGGCGTT
>DASZFH010000179.1:0-3345 GCA_035939985.1 Candidatus Dormiibacterota bacterium | reverse complement strand
AGCACCAACGCACTCTCAAGGGTGCCGACCACAAACAGCAGAAGGACTGGGGCCACCAGAACGAACTCGACCAAGGTCGAGCCTGAAGTACGTCGTCTACGTCTGCGGAACTCGGCTGCTCGGCCACTGGCTGGGTGACATGACGCTGAAATACTCGGTGGTATGACTTCTCTCCTTCCCCCCTCGAAGGCTACCGCGATTTGACTCCGGTTGCTACTGCAATCGCTAATTCTGGGCACAATCCGCCAAAATCGCCACCTTTGATCGGGGGGCCAGGTTCGCGGCCTGGTTAACTAGGGGCCATGTCGGACGATTTCCGGATCCTTTTCGCCGCTGACGTGGTCGGAAGCCCGGGGCGTACGGCCTTGAAAGAGCTGCTGCCGCAGGTTCGGGACGAGTTCCAGCCCCATCTCGTTATCGTCAACGGGGAGAACTCAGCCGGGGGGTTCGGCCTGACGATCAAGACCGTCGCGGAGATCAGGGAGGCCGGCGCCGACGTGATTACCACCGGCAACCACATTTTCGATCAGCGTGAATTCGTCCCCCAACTCGATTCCCAAGAGTTCATCGTGCGGCCACAGAACTACCCTCCCGGGGCTCCGGGCAAGGGTTCCTGCCTGATCGATGCGGACGGCGAGCAGGTCCTCGTCATGAACCTCATGGGTCGCCTCTACTTGCAGGACATCGATTGCCCCTTTCGGGCCGCCGACTCGATCTTGGCGATGGAGCCCCGGCCCAAGATCTCCTTCTGCGACATGCATGGGGAGGCCACCTCCGAAAAGCAAGCTATGGGCTGGTATTTGGATGGACGGGTCAGTGCGGTGGTGGGCACTCATACCCACATCCCAACCAACGACCACCGCATTCTGCCCGGCGGAACCGCCTTCGTGACCGATGTCGGAATGGTGGGCCCCCGGGACGGAGTGATCGGAATGGACAAGGTCGCGGTCCTCAAACGTTTCCTGACTGGGGTGCCTCACCGGTTTGAAGTTGCGGCAGGACCGGTGACATTCAATTCGGTATTGATTACCATTAGCAGGCTCACCGGAAACGCCACAGCAATTCAACGCATTGATCGGACCTACAACTAGTGCCAGACATTCAGGAGACGCAGCATTGACGGAGACAAGGCCGGCCGTGGAGATCTTGAAGGTTTCCGCGGGTTCCAAGCCGGTCGCCGTCGCTGGCGCGATCGCGGGCGTGATCCGGACCAAGAGTCGGGTCGAGGTTCAGGCGATCGGAGCGGGGGCCATCAACCAGGCGGTCAAGGCGATCGCGATCTCGCGTGGTTATGTTGCCCCGGGCGGAATCGACATAGTGTGCATCCCTTCCTTCATCGACATCTCGATCGATGGCGAAGAACGAACCGGGATCAGGCTCCTGATCGAGGTTCGGTAGCCGCGAGGCGATTTACCAAGATATGGCGAGAACGGGTGAGCCTCAGGGTGGACATCCTTCAGGCGCGCCGAGGGAGCCCGTTGCCATGAGTTCAACCCCGACCAAGGCGTTTCATATTTGGACCATCGGGTGCCAGATGAATGTCGCCGACTCCGAGAGCTTGGCGCTTCGGCTTCTCCAAGCCGGCTACGTTGAGGCTGATCTCGATCGAGCTGATATCGCCATCCTCAACACCTGCTGTGTTCGTCAAGGGTCCGAGGATAAGGTCCACTCCAAACTCGGCGAATTGCGGAGTTGGAAGCAACCCGGCCGCACCCTCGCTTTGACCGGTTGCCTGGGGGTGAAAGACGGCGAGGCCCTCCAGCAGCGCTTCCCGCAATTGGATCACGTGATCCCGATCGGTGACTATGACTCGTTTCTGGCTGAGCTTGGGCTGGCGTATGACTGGTCCCAGGGGGAGGCGCAACCTCCGGCCGGCCGCATCGGAATCAGCCATTTCGTTCCGATCATCGAAGGTTGCGACCATAACTGCACCTTCTGCATTGTGCCAACCGTCAGGGGCCGGGAAAAGCATGTCCCCAGCACAACGGTCGTCGCCCGCTGCGCGAGCGCCGTCGCAGCGGGAGCCAGCGAGATCGTTCTGCTGGGTCAGAACGTTGACGACTACCAGGACCCCAACGGAGCGGGTGGCTTGGCCTCATTGGTCCGAGCTGTCGAGCGGATTCCTGGCCTCAAACGGCTCCGATTCATGACCTCCCACCCACAAGACTTGGAGCCAGAGCTTCTGGAAGCAATGGCGGCCAGCGAGGTCATCTGCCACGAACTGCAGCTCCCGATCCAATCTGGCGACGACCAGGTCCTCAAGCGCATGGCACGTGGCTACCAGGTCAGGCACTACCGGGCCATAATCCAGCGAGCCCGGGAATTGATGCCTGAGATTGGATTGGTGACCGACATCATCGTCGGCTTTCCGGGAGAGACCGAAGCTGCCTTTCAAAACACCCGAGCCCTGATGGAGGAGATCGAATTCGATGTCGTCCACCTGGCCCAGTACTCACCCCGCCCTGGGACCTTCTCCGCGGACCGGATGGTCGACGACGTGCCAGCCGCAGAAAAGCGGCGCCGGATCAACGATCTGCTGACTCTCCAGCGCGGCATTGCCGGCCGGCGTACGCAGCGCTGGGTGGGGAAGACGGTGGAGGTCCTGGTCGAGGGTAGGGATGAACTGAACCGGTCCTATGGTCGCACCAGGCAGGGGAAGCGGGTGGTGGTGCAGGCCTCACATCCCCGAGCTGGCGACATGATCGAGGTCATGGTTGACTCGGCCAGCGCGGGCCAGCTGGTAGGCAGGGCAGCCGGGCGTGGTTTGCGGGTGCTCAGCCCAACCGCGTGACAGGCGCGGCCGACACCCCGATCCTGAGGCAATACCGGGAGGCCAAAGCCGGCCACCCCGACGGTATCCTCCTCTTTCGCCTCGGGGACTTCTTTGAGATCTTCTTTGAGGATGCGGTCGTGGCGGCTCCGGTCATGGGAGTAACCCTCACGTCTCGCCCGATGGGCAAGAACAATCGCTCTCCGATGTGTGGAGTCCCGGCTCATGCCTGGCCCACCTACGTGGGAAAACTTCTTCGAGCCGGCTTCAAAGTGGTGCTCTGCGACCAGGTCGAGGCGGCCCATGAGAGCAAAGGAATCGTGCGCAGGGAGGTCACCCGGGTCCTGACTCCGGGCACCGTCTTAGAAGAGGACTACCTTGAGGCTGGGACCTCCAATTACCTGGTGAGCTGGGTCGCCCGCGGTGGCCAGGCGGGCCTGGCTGCCTGCGACCTCAGCGCGGGCGAACTGCTGCTCTGCCAGCTCCCAGAATCGGACCTCCCCAATGAGCTCCGGCGCCTCAACCCAGTGGAGGTGCTGACGCCGCCGGCGATTGATGACCGTCGATTCGACCTC
>DASZFH010000178.1:0-3864 GCA_035939985.1 Candidatus Dormiibacterota bacterium | reverse complement strand
CGTTGCGGATCAGGTGGGCGTCGCCGTCGGCTAAGCCCAAGGCTCCGAAGAGGTCGAGGCGGGCGTCCATACAGGCGACCACCGCCACCCCGAGGTGGGGGCGAGCCGTACGGTCGGGCTCCTCGTAGCGGCTGGCGTAGGTTTGGTTGTTCGCCAGTAGGCGGGGTGTTTGGGGCACGGTGGCATTGTGTCAAATCGAGGGGCGGTTGCGTCCTGGGCCTGATCCCGTGATCCACGACGGCACCTTGACGAAAGGTTGTCCTGGGACGGCAGTGCGGGTTGGTCTGCTTGTTGTGCGATCTCACGGTGGATTTCGGCTCAGCGGCGGCAAACTCTCCCGCCAGGCCTGTTAACCAGTGCCTTCAACTGAATCAGCGATTCCTTTAACAAAACTTCGCCAGGAACGTTGCATCCGCGTCCTAGACTGCGGCGGTGGTGAGGCGAGTCCTTGAGGCCGTCGGTCGGCTGGCGGCCTGGGTGGGCGAGGAGCGTTCGGCGCGGGTGCCGGCGTCCGACCTCGTCCTCTCGGCTGCAATCCTCTACGCCCTGGGTGGCTGCCTCTGCTTGGCCACGGTTGTGTTCCATGTCGATCGCACCGCCAACCCGCAGGGGTTGGCGTTAGTGGTCGCGGCGGCAGGGGTATGTGGCGGCTCGCTGCGGTGGCGCCGCCGTCACAGCACCCGCACCACAACCCACCTCAGCACCGGTATCGGCAGCTTGCTGGTGGCATTGTCCGTTTACTGGGGCGGACAAATCGCAGGTGCATTCGCGTTCGGATACGTCCTATCAGCCATGTTCTGCTTTGCGGCTTTCCGCCACCGCACGGCCTTACTTCACGTTGCATTGATGTCGGCGATGCTGGCGGTCGTCCTGATCGGTCCAATCCCTGGTGGCCCGCCCTTGCGTCACGAGGCCGGTATCGTCTGGTGGCTGGTCGTGACGGCGGGCGCGCTGACCGGAGGGGTCCTGACCGATCGACTCGCCTGGCGTATGCATCAGCTGGCTGAGAATTCCGCTGATATCGTCATGCGGCTGCGTCCCGATGGCACCTGCTCCTATATCTCACCCTCCGGGGCCAGGGTAAATCGGCTGGAGGAGGTTCTCGACCATCACGCCGCCAGGCTTCTCCATCCCTCAGAACGCCCGGAATTTGAATCCATCCTCACCGACATTCGGGAAGGCGGTAGACCGGCCACCTTTGTCCACCGCTTCGGGGGTCAGACAGACTTCGACCGCTGGTACGAAACCATGGTCCTGGGGGTCGCCGATTCAAGGGGCCGCCTGGTCCAAATCAAGATGACCTCCCACGATATAACTGAGCGCCGGAAGGCGGAGGAGGCGCTCCGCCATAGCCGGCAACAGTTGCAGCTCGTGGTCGGCAACGCGCCTGTAGTGCTGTTTGCGATCGACCGACATGGAATCATCACCCTGGCCGAGGGCAAGGGAATGGAAGCGATCGGACTTGGTCCCGGGGAGGCAGTTGGTAAAGCGCTGGCCGAGATCTACTGGAACGAACCCCAGGTGCTCCACCATATGGAGGCGGCGCTTGCCGGCGAAGCCTCCAGCGTTGAGATCGAGCCCGCCGCCTTGCGCCTTGCCCTGGAGGTCCGATTCAATCCGATTCGAAACAACAGTGGAGTCGTCACCGGGGTGATCGCGGTCGCCACTGACATTAGCGAAAGGCGCCGGGCTGACGCCGCCCGCCGCGAGAGCGATGCCAAGACTCGGTTCCTGGCCCAGATGAGCCATGAGCTTCGAACCCCCCTCAACTCCGTGCTGGGGTTTGCTGAGTTGTTGGCGACGGGTTCGGATCCACTGTCCGAGCGCCAAGGCCGATATGTCCAGCACATCGGTTCGAGCGGACAGCACCTGCTCAAAATCATCAACGAACTCCTCGATCTGGCCCGTTCAGGCGCCGAGCAGGTGGAGATCGACCTGGAAGACGTCGACCTTGATCGGTTGATCACTGAAGCGGCAGCGGCGGTTGTTCCCCAGGTGGAGGCGAAGCAGATCCAACTTCGCACCAGTTCGGATGACGGAATCCAGGTGCGCAGCGATTCCCAGCGACTGCTTCAGGTTCTGCTCAACCTTCTCTCCAACGCAATCAAGTTCACACCACCCAATGGAACTATCTCGATCGGCTCGCGGCGGGGCCGCAACGAGGCTGTGATCTGGGTTTCAGATACCGGGGTGGGTATCAGTGGCGAGGATCTCGATCGGATCTTTGACGAGTTCGTGCAACTCAAGAACGGCGATCAGGAGCATTCTCCCGGAACCGGGTTGGGGTTGCCGGTCAGCCGACGCCTGCTGGAATTGCTCGGGGGCAATATCAGCGTCGAAAGCAAGGTCGGCGCTGGCAGCGTCTTTACGGTCACGATCCCGATCGCGGAGGTAGGGCAAGCCCAGAGCAATGGCGGTGATGACACTGCCCGGAAGGCCCGCGGTCGGCGGGGGGCAGCCAAGACACATTCGTCAGTCGTCCAACTCTGACGATCGAACTTTTCCGCCTTCCGTAACCTTTTTCCTGGCGATTGCGTTTGACATCACTTCGTCTGGGCTGCTAGGCTGGCTGCGTTCTTAGGAACCGCGCCCGGCGGGTGCCGGTTCCGCCTCAAAGGGGTAGAGACCTTGACGGTAAGCCGTTACTTTGTGCACGCCATCGTGCTGATGATCGGCCTCGCAATCTCAGGGCTCACTACGGTGGGCAGCCAATTAAATACCGGAAGTTTGCGGCTCGGCGCCGAGAACGCTCAGGCCTTGGCCATCAACGAAGGCGGACAGGTCGGCAATGTGAGCCTTGGTCGCTTCGGGACCATCGTCAAGCCGGTGGGAGTACCCAGTGCGCCTGAGGTGTCTCATCAGCCGATCGTCTATTCGATCGGCAGCGGCGACACATTGGATGGCATCGCCACCAAGTTTGGGCTCACGATCAACGAGATCCGATGGTCCAACCCGTCTCTTTCCGACACCATCAACGTTTCCGTGGGTGACAAGCTCACTGTGCCTCCTGTACATGGGGTCGTCGTAACCTTCAAGATCGGGGACAGCATTGGCGCGTTGGCCAACAGCTATCACGTAGACCCGGTGGCAATCCTGGACTACAACTTGGTGCGAGACCCAGCCCTGGTCACCCCAGGAACGGTTTTGGTGATCCCCGGCGGCACGGGACCAGACTTCACCCCGGCACCCGTGGCCTATCAGCCCTACTACACCTCGTACGGAGCTTCGGCCGCCTCGATCGGAGGCCCGAACGGGAGCTTGAGCAACGGCCGCTTCCCCTGGGGCTACTGCACCTGGTACGTCGCCAGCCGCTTCAACGTCACCTTCATCGGCAATGCCTACCAGTGGCCGGACAACGCCCGAGCGCAGGGCTACCCAGAGGGAATGACCCCCCGAGCGGGTGCGGTGATGGTCACTGAAGAGAGCGGCTACGGCCATGTGGCGTACGTCGAAGCCGTAAACGCGGATGGCTCGTGGCTGGTTTCGGAGATGAACTTCGTCGCCTTCGGTGTGGTCGATCAAAGGACGATTAAGCCGGGCCACGTCTCCCTAGTGACGTTCATCTACCCCAAGTAGCCGCCGCGGGCGCTGATAGGATTCCAGCGGTAAGCTATGGGACTGCCCGTCCTGGTTTGATTTAGCTTCGAAGGACGGCGCTATGGGTCGGCACTGGGCATTGGCGAGCCCAGCTCTCTGTAAAAGAGTCGCGAAAGCTGTGGGGGTTCGACTCCCTCCCGGCCCACCATTGACAAACCCCTCGCTGTCCGTCGGGCGGCGTGTACGCGCTCCATGAGCGCCACCACCTCTGCCGCGTGGTCCTGGCGCGGCTTGTACCCGACGATTCGCCCGTTCCAGACGTCGAGC
>DASZFH010000177.1:0-2794 GCA_035939985.1 Candidatus Dormiibacterota bacterium | reverse complement strand
TGCTGTCAATTTACGGTGGCTACTTCGGCGCGGCCCAGGGCGTGATCCTGATCAGCCTCATGGCCATCGCACTCTCCGACAGCTTGGTACGCCTCAATGGTTTGAAGAACTACCTGCTGGCGGCAGTAAACGGCGTTTCGGCGGTTGTCTACGGCCTGGGTGCCCCCGTGGATTGGCGTGTGGCGGGTATCGTCGCCGTTTCCAGCGTGGTCGGAGGCCAGTTGGGAGCTCACGTGGGGCGACGTTTGCCGGTCCCGATCCTGCGCGCACTGATCGTCATCGCAGGCCTCGGAGCCGTGGTCAAACTGATCGCCCAGCCGGTCTAGGGCCCGGTCATCTGCGACCCTTGGGGCCGGACCCTTTGCCCTTGGCCTGAGCGGTGCGGACAATCTCCTCGATAGCCTCCAGCATTCGGGCCTTGAAGCGATCTCGATCCCGCTCGTCAGGGGGTTGGCCCTCCAGGCGGTTGATGATCCAGTCCGGTACCAGCTCCAGCACTGTCTGTCCGTCGGTGATCTGGACCAGGGCAGGTTTGGCAGCGGTGACCCGCAGAGTCAGTCGGAAGGCGTAGGTGCGGTTTTCCAGGACTGACCAGGTTTGCTCCCAGGCGACGGGGTGGCGGCCGGCCCAGCTCTGGCGAACACGGTTGTCGGACATGATCGAGCTGGCCTTGTCAAAGTAATTCTTGAGCAAGCCGATTGTCTCCCGATCGATGGCACTACTGACCAGTGCGGCCAGTGCTAACGATCGGTCGTCGACATCGGGCAGCACCTTGATCTCGTGAATTGTGCCGAGAGTGGGGAGGACCGCTTCCAGGACGCTCGCATGGCGAAGGCAGTAGGGTTCGCCCTGGACGAATTTGACGTGGTCTTTGCACCACCAGGTCTCACAAGCGTCCCGAGATTTGTCGACGTACGAGCACTGCCAACCCTCGGCCACCGTGCAGCCGGTGCGTCCGCAATGCCCGGGAAGGTCCGGCTCGGGGGTCAAGACCGGGATGGCCTCGACGAGCATCGGCTGGAGAATAGGGCGGTCGAAGCCAACTCTAGACGTTGATTCCGGTTCAGGCAGGGACCCAAGCCCGGCGCGCGCTGCCAGCGCTGACGTGAATTCCTCGCAGGTGGCATAGCGCTCGCTCGGCGCCTTCGCGGTTGCTTTCCAGATCACATCCATCAGCGAACGAGGAATGGCCTCGGAGGCCGGTGGTTTTTCGTACATTTGGGAGCGAAGGACTGCTTGCACCGAGCCGACGAAGGGGGGCCGCCCATGCAGGAGCTCATAGAGGATGATGCCGATGGAGTAGATGTCTGCGCGGCGGTCGACCGGGAGGCCCTGGCTCTGCTCGGGAGACATGTAGGACGGCGTTCCGGCGATGGACTTGGCGTGGGTGAAGATCGAAGTCTCGTCGAGCATGGCGGCGATGCCAAAGTCGAGCACCTTAATCCGACCCTCCTCGGTGAGAAGGAGGTTCTCAGGCTTGAGGTCGCGGTGGATCACCCCCCGTGAATGGGCCGCGCCGACTCCTGAAAGGACCTGTTTGATGATGTCCAGGGATGCCGGAACGGTAAATCGTCCCCCGTTCTGGAGCCAGTTCCGCAGCGAGCGGCCCTCCACGTACTCCATGACGATGAAGAGCGACCCCTGGTCCTCGTCGAAGTCATAGACCCGAACGATGGCGGGATGGTTGAGGGCCGCGATTGCCGCCGCCTCCCCCTGGAATCGGCGGCGGAAGGCCGGGTCCGATGAATATTGCTCGGCCAGCACCTTGACCGCGATCTGGACCTTGAGGCCAGGGTGGATCGCGCGATACACGATCCCCATTGCGCCTTGGCCAAGTTCAGTGTCGAGATTGAACCGCCCCAATCGATTCACAGTCAGGATCGAGTATGGCCGAGCGGGGGCTCCTCTAGGAGTCTGTGTGGGAAATCACAGGCTCCTGGGCGGACGAGTTGTCGGAGGGATGGCGCTGATGCGTCGGATTGGCCAATCTAGACTGCCATTCATGTCCGGATTCGGGCGGGCGGATTTACACATTCACACCAATGCGAGTGACGGGCGACCAAGCCCTGGCGAGGTGGTGGATTTTGTGGTCGGCCACACCAACCTGGATTTGATTGCCATCACCGACCACGACACCATCGACGGGGCCCTGGTGGCCGCAGACTTGGGGTTGGCACGGGGCCTGCCGGTGATCATCGGGGAGGAGGTGTCAAGTCGAGAGGGCCATATCCTCGGCCTCTTCTTACAACGACCTATCAAGCCCGGCTTGAGCGCGCAGGCAACGGTGGATGCCATTCACGCCCAGGGGGGCCTCGCCATCGCGGCCCATCCGTTCTGGCGAACCACTCCCAACAAGTCGGGCTCCCGGCCGGCCCATGGGGTCGGTTGGAAGGGGGCCGAGCTGGATTTGGATGCGATCGAAATCGAGAATTCCACGCCCGGGCTGGGCCTGGCGAACCTTGTTGCGCGCAGGTTCTGCGCTGGAACGAGCCTGCCCCCAGTCGGTGGGTCGGACGCGCATATCGCGTCGGCGATCGGCAGGGCCGCCACAAGCTTTCCGGGGCGGACGGTCGCGGACCTCCAGCAGGCGATTCTGGCCGGGACCACCGGGGCTGAGCGGCATCGCTACGACCCAGCCACGCTGCTCAGATATGCCGCCTGGGGAATCAACCTCCAGCTGAGCCCTGCTCGGTATCAAGCCGCGGCCCCGGAGCTTGGACGCGAGGGGTTTCTATAATGGGCCCCTGCGCGCCCGGTTAGCTCAACGGATAGAGCGCATGGCTTCGAACCATGA
>DASZFH010000176.1:0-2551 GCA_035939985.1 Candidatus Dormiibacterota bacterium | reverse complement strand
CGGCTGTCTCCGCCCAGGTGGTCAGTGATCAGCCGGTGGTGGTCGAACGCCCCCTCTATGCTGTCCATGACTTCGGCGGCGGCACCGTCAGAGGTGCCACGGATGCTCTGGGTGCCACCAGCCTTGGGACGGTCTTTGGATTCGCCAACGCTTCGACGATGTCGGGCGATTGGGACTTCCTGACCTTTCAGAATCCGGGGTCGGTCGCAGCATCGGTGAAGGTCAGCTACTACGACACCACGGCGGTGATCCAGCAGTCCCTAACAGTCCCCGCTGGGTCAAGACAGACCTTGCAGCTGTTTACCGCCGGGCAAGGGCCCGGGATCGGTGATCCGCTGGTGGGTACCGTGATCACGTCGGACCAACCAATCCTGGTTGAGAAGCCGGACTACTCCACCAACGGCACGGGCGGGGCCGCCGACGCGATGGGTTACCAGCCCGCTTCGGGCTCTTTTCAGCCCTAGCGCCCGCCCGCCTACTGCCCCGGCGGTTGTAGCCTTACCCCATCGAATCTGACCTGCCTGTCGCTGACTCTCATGTCCACACCGAATGGTCGTGGGACGCCGCCCGGGGATCGATGCGGGAATCCTGCCAGCGTGCGATCCAGCTAGGGTTGCCCGCGATCGCATTCACCGACCACGCCGATTTCACGGCATACGTCCGGGTGCGGGAGGGCCTGCTCGACATCGCGGGCTATCACCGCTGCTTGGAAATATGTCGAGCCGAGTTCCCCGAGCTGAGGATTTTAAGCGGAGTCGAGCTGGGTGAGCCGCACCTGCACGCCGAGGAGGCGGAGGTCATCCTCGGTGCTGGCAAATTGGAACGGGTCCTCGGTTCTGTCCACTGCCTTCAGCTCCCCGAGGGGGAAACCGACGCCAGCACCCCCGGACTGTTCACCGTTGAGCGAGCACCCGATCTGTTTCGGGAGTATCTCGCGGAGACACTCCGCCTGGTCGAGAGTGCCTCCCCTTTCGAGGTTCTCGCTCACCTCGACTACCCCAAGCGCTACTGGCCCCACGACCAGCTGACCTACAACGAGCTCGATTACCAGGAGGAGTTCCGAGCTGTGCTCTCGGCCGCCGCCCGTCGTGGCTCGGTGCTTGAAGTGAACACCACGCGTGGGATGGAACCTCAGCGGGGGCTGTGCCCCGGCCCGTTGGTACTGGGATGGTGGCGAGAGGTGGGCGGAACTGCAGTCTCCTTGGGCAGCGATGCTCACAACCCGGACAAGATTGCGGCCGGATTCAAGCTGGCGGTCGAGGTCCTCGAGTCCGCTGGATTTAGCCGACCGGCTGACCCGCTGGCCTACTGGCTCAAGTGACTGCCCCTTTCCTGCGGCCGGATGCCCCGGCCCATGGGGGCTCCGTCGTTGCACGGGACGAGGGCGGTGGGGCGGTGTTTGTCAGCTACGCCCTGCCGGGCGAGTTGGTCGAGGCGATTCCGACCGGTCATCGCAAGGGAGTCTCCTTCGCGCGGGCGGGGCAGGTGGTGGAGCCGTCAGACCATCGAGTCGAACCTAAATGCGACTATTTCGGTGCCTGTGGCGGGTGCCAGTGGCAGCATGCTGTCTATCCCTATCAGTTGGAGTTAAAGCGTCGGGTGGTCGAGGATGCCTGGTCCCGTGCCGGGCTGCGTTTGCCGCCGGACACTCCGGTTCTGGGCATGGAAAACCCCTGGCGTTATCGGATCCGGGGCGAGTTCGAGGCGGTGTATCCCCAGGGTGACGGGGATTTTGGGTTCGGCTTTCACCGCATGCGTTCGTATTCAAGCATCGCTGTCGAATCCTGCCCCATCCACGATCTCCGGATCGAAAAGGCGATGCTCGCGTTCCGTAAGGTGGTACGGGAATGCGGAGTTAACAACCTCCAGAGCCTGTCCCTGACGGCTGAGCCCACTGGGAACGGACTGCTTTGGAACCTCCGGTTCAAGGAGAACCGGGGCGTGCTCCCGGAAGGCTTCGCCGATCGAGTGGCGGCGCTTTTGCCTGATTTCGTCCTCCTAGACGATTCCATGGAGCTGGAGTTTTGGGGCCTGCACTTCAGGGTTCGCGGTAGCACCTTCGTCCAAACCAACTATCAGCAGATGTTGGTGCTCTACCAGACCGCCCTGGACATGTTGCAAGCGGGGGAGCGGGACAGCGTCCTCGATCTCTATTCGGGGATCGGGACGATCTCCCTGGCTGTGGCCAGAGGGGCGGAGCGGGTGACAGCGATCGAGGAGAACCCGGCCTCGGTCCAATTGGCCATTCTCAACGCCCGCATCAACTCCACCAAAAACGTCAGCTTTCTCAAGGGCAAGGTGGAGGATTCACTCAAGACGATCAAGCTGGGCAGCCACCAGGCCGCGATCCTTGATCCCGCGCGGGCGGGCTGCGAGCCGGCGGCGATCGGCGAACTCCTCCGCCTGGGTATGGGCCGCCTGGTCTATGTCTCTTGCGACCCCGTCACGCACGCCCGCGACATCGCCATGCTGGTGATGGGCGGCTACCGCGTCCGCCGGGCCGCCTTGGTGGACATGTTCCCGCATACGTATCACGTGGAATCGGTGGCGC
>DASZFH010000175.1:0-7835 GCA_035939985.1 Candidatus Dormiibacterota bacterium | reverse complement strand
GGAAGGGGGGGGGGCTGGGCGCCAGAGCGTCGAGGCTTTGCTCAATTGCCGAACCCTTGATTTGGCTGGCGATCTCTTGATTCGGACCCCGCGAGAAGGTGATGCCCAGGAACCAGAAGATCACCAGGACAGCCAGGGCGGAGAAGGCGGCGCCCGCCAGCTTCTCAAGTTCCCCTTTGATCCCCAGCGGCAACTGGCGTTCGGCTTGCCACTCGGCCTTCAACCTCAGCGGGTCCGCCAGCCAGTGGGCGATGGAGGTGACAACTGTGGTCGTGATGACCAGGACCAGGATCGCCGCCACGGGCCGGTATGCGGAGGAGGTGATGCCGATCCGCTGGCTGACGGTGGGCGCGATGGCCGAGCCGAGCAGGACTCCAACTAGCATGCCCAGGAACTGGATGGTCGATAACCAGAACCCCCGGTGGTGCCCGTTGAGAATGCTGATGACCAGACAAACGAGGATGAAGACGTCTATGAAATCTATAACTGGGAAAATGTACTCGGCCTGGGGCCCAAAACACATAACCAGGCGCCTAACCCACATCGCCGACCAGCAAGGTGCGGTGGCGGTGGAGCGGTATCTCGGCGGCCCGGCCCCATTTCGTTCGCCCAAATCATTGGATCTGGGATAATTGCGCCCGTGGAGTTTCGAACGTGCCGATAGGCGACTGGCAATCCTCGATCATGGCATTTGGGTTGGTATTCTTCGTCGCCCTGGGCGGTGCCACCCTGCTGGGTTTGTATGTTCTTCGCGGTGACCGTCTCAATCGAGAGTTGACCGAGCCCGAACCCGATTCCGAAGGGATTAATCACTAGCCTCGCCAGCCTCACCTGGGACCTTGAGCCCACGGTTTCGGCGGGACTCCTGATCACCGCCGTCCTCTATCTCTGGGCTGCGCGGCGCTACGGAACCGACCTCCTCCGCTATCTGTTTTTCTCGCTTGCGCTTGCGACGACCTTTCTGGCTTTGGAATCGCCCATCGATACAGTTGGCGACCACCTCTCGCAGAGTGTTCATATGGGGCAACACGTACTGCTTGGGGTGGTTTCGCCGCCACTCTTTCTGCTTGGCCTCTCGCCACGCATGGCGGCGGCGATCCGCTCCGTACCGTTAGCCGGTTGGCTGGTCGCTCCCGTTCCGGCGCAGGTCGTCGCCGCCTTGGTGATGATCGTTTGGCACCTGCCGCCCCTCTATGACGCGACCCTGACCCATCTTCCGCTGCACATCTTCGAGCACTTCACGTTTATCGGCGCTGGCCTGCTCTTCTGGTGGCCGGTGATTGGCGTCACCTCCGCAACTGAGCCACGGCCACTGAACGAAGGCTTCAAGCTTCTGTATCTACTGATTGGGACGATCCCCCAGGACGCCGTAGCGTTGGTCCTCCAGTTCTCCCGAGTGGAGTTTTACGACTTCTACAACCACACCCAACGGTTGTTTGCGGGCATCACCCCGGTCATTGACCAGAGCATCGCCGGTGCGGTGCTGATGGTGGTCGGGAAGTCGAGCTCAGTCATCGCAGCGATCGCCATCTTCTTGCGCTGGGCTCGGCGGGAACTGGGCCAGGACAGCGTGCTGGAACTCGGGGAGGGTGGGCAGCCCTCGTAGGGGCTTTTTACAACCGGCTCCCGATCAGGCTTCGGGTTGGGGCTCCGCCACCGGCAACATCCCACCGCGGATGTCGCGGAGGGGCATGAAGCTGCGGACGTAGGGGACGTGGATGAAGTTGTACGGCTCCGGAGGCGATTCTGTAATCCACTCCAGCGTGTTCCCCGTCCAGGGATCCCTTCCAGCCAGTTTTCCGTGCTTGCGGCTGCGGAGCATGTTGATGATCAGGAGCAGCACCGAGATCGCGATCAGGAAGCTGGAGATCGTGATCAGCTCGTTGGCGAAGGTCCAGGCGGCATCAGTGTAGGTGTAGATGCGGCGAGGCATTCCCTCCAGGCCCAGCGTGTGCATGTTCAGGAATGTGCCGTTGAACCCGATGAACAGAGTCCAGAAGTTCCAGTTGCCAAGCTTCTCGCTCATCAACCGGCCTGTGATCTTGGGGTACCAGTAATAAATCCCGGCGAAGATCGTGAAGACGCTGCCACCGAAAAGGACGTAATGGAGATGGGCAACCACGTAGTAGGACTGGTGGAGTTGGGTGTCGACCGGAACCGACGATAAGAACACGCCGGTGATCCCGCCGATCAGGAAGGTGGCCATGAATCCGAACGCGAATTTGACCGCCGTAGTGAACTCAATCGATCCCGCCCAGGTGGTGGCTATCCAGTTAAAGAACTTGATGCCGGTGGGCACCGCGATCAGCATGGTCATGGCCATGAAGAAGGTTTCCACGTAGATGTTCATCCCCACGGTGAACATGTGGTGGGCCCATACCGCCAGCGAGAGGAAGACAATCCCGAACAGGGCCAGAACCATGGTTGAGTAGCCAAAGATGGGCTTGCGGCTGAAGACCGGCAGGATCTCCGAGATCATCCCAAAGCCGGGCAAAATCATGATGTACACCTCGGGGTGCCCGAAGAACCAGAACAGATGCTGGAACAGCACTGGTCGCCCACAGACCATATTGCTGGGGTCTGTGCAGGCCGTGAAGAACGTGGTCCCCAACTGACGGTCGAATTCCAGCATGACCATCGCCGCAACCAGGGGGGCGCCCACAAGAAGCAGCAGGATCGAGGTGGAGATCTGTGCCCAGATGAACAGTGGCATCCGCATCAGGCTCATGCCAGGCGCCCGGAGCGCGAGGATGGTGGTCAGGAAGTTGGTCGAGGCCATGATCCCGC
Organism: Candidatus Dormiibacterota bacterium; assembly: GCA_035939985.1. Lineage (GTDB taxonomy): Bacteria > Chloroflexota > Dormibacteria > Dormibacterales > Dormibacteraceae > DASZFH01. The sequence continues at coordinate 5,048 of DASZFH010000175.1, read as the reverse complement.
TCAGTCCCCAGAGGGCCAGGCTCATCGCCCAAAAATCAACCCCTGGTGAGGGGTTGAACTGCTTCTCGGTCAGCGGAGCGTAACCCGTCCAGCCGGCGTCGAGCAGGCTGGGTTGGCCGTGATAGGGGAAAAAGAAGCCGGCGTAGTAGATGAAGAGGCCAACTGGGATCAGCCAGAACCCAAGTAGGTTGATTCGGGGGAAGGCCATGTCCCGGGCTCCAATCATGAGCGGCACCATGTAGTTGGCGATCCCAGTCAGGAAGACGGTCACGAAGAAAAAGATCATGGTCACGCCGTGGGCGCTGACCAGTTGGTTGTACATCTCAGGGGTGACCAGCTTCTGCCCGGGCTGGGCCAGCTGCAATCGCATGATCAGGGCCAGGATCCCGCCCAGAACGAACGAGAAGATGCAGGTGACCATGTACATGATCCCGATCAGCTTGTGATCGGTCGTTGTCAGCCAGGTGGTTACTGGGCTCCAGAAGGAGTCGTCATACGATTTGGCTGTGGGTGGGGCTAGCGTAGTGGTTGCCATGGCCTCGTCTCCAATCTAACTCTTGCGGGCCGAGCTGGCACTGGAGGCCGGAGCCACCTGCTGCGATTCCCAGGTCTGGAAGTCGCTCGGACTGAGAGCGACCACATCGATCTGCATGTTGGCGTGACCCACTCCGCACAGCTCCGCGCATTCGCCGTGCCAGTGGCCGGGCTGGCTGATGTTGAACCAGGTGTAGTTGTCATACCCAGGCACCGCGTCGGTCTTCCCGGTGATATCCGGGACCCACCAGGAGTGGATCACATCCTTGGTGTCCACCTTGACCCTCACGGTGGTGTTTGCCGGGACCGTGAGTGTGTTGTCGGTGGAGAAGGTCTTGCCGTCCGCAAGCGTGTAGGTATAGGTCCACTTGAACTGCTGCCCGGTTACCTCCACGTCCATCTGGGTTTGGTTGTCGGGCAGCTTGCCAAAGTCCTTCTGCAAGGTGATGAACGATGCCACCCCGATCACGATCACGATGATCAACGGAATCACCGTCCATACGATCTCCAGGATGGTATGCCCGTGGGTCTGAGTCGGGATTTCGTCGGCTCGCTTGCGGCGGAATTTCACGATCACGATCACGATCAACGCCTCGACCAGGATGAAGACGAAGATCGCCGGCGCGGCGATGGCCAGGTAGAGGTTGTAGATGTCCGTCCCGTTCGACGAGACCCCGTGCGGTGGGGTCACAGATTCGCCCGCGAACGCTTGTCCGGAGGTGGCGAGGACTGCCCCAATGGCCATCAGCGTGGCCATGGGTAGCAGACGTCGAAGGTGGCGCATGTTTGGGAAGTATATGAAAGGAAGGTTCACCCGCGGTTCCCAGCCTCTGTTCGCATCTCCACTGGCGGCTCCCGCGGCCCTTACGCAACCCTTGGATCGGTGAGCAACCCGGCCAAGGGCGCCTCTTCGTTTAGAATCCGGATCAGCCTTGTCCTTGCCATCCTCGACCCGCTACGTGGACGTCGCCAACCCGGCATTGGGGATCGAGTGTCCTGGCTGCGGCCTACTGGCCGCCCGGTTCACCCCCAACTGCTCCAACTGTGGACGCACCTTCTGGCCCAGCCGGGCGATAGCTTCATCTGCGTTCCGAGCTTGGAAGGCGGCCGACTCCGCCCGGGCGACGGCTCGCCCGTTCGACACCGATCTGCCCCCGACCCCGGTGGACAACACCATCGACTACGACGCCAAGGCGCACCGGTTGGGAATTCACCTCTTTCCCAAGACTTGGTGGCCCATTGTCATCAGTCTTGGCTTTCTCTTCCTGGCCCTCGGGGCTGTGCCCATCGGTGACGGGACGCTTCGCCTCGTCTTTGCGGTGCTTGGGGCGGTGATCTTCTTCATCGGCATCGGAGGTTGGTGGCTGGTGGAGGACATCAAGCTCTACGAGGAGAGCGTGGCGGCTGTCGAGGAGGCGACTCACTGATGGCGGTGGCCGCTCCGGTTCGCCCGGTTTCCCAGCACGAGCTGCCCATGGTCACAGGGATGATGGGGATGTTCATCTTTCTCGGCTCCGAGGTGATGTTCTTCGGCAGCCTCTTCGCGGCGTACTTCTACGTCCACCTCTCGCATGCCACCTGGCCGCCGCCTGGCACCTTCGCCGTCGAATGGCAGCCGATCCCGGCCATCAACACGATCATCCTCCTCTCCAGTGGTGTGACCATGCACATCGGGCACCACGCCATCCAGAAGGGGCAGCGGCAGAAGCTGGTCTTCTGGCTAATCGTGACCATCGTCCTGGGCGCCCTCTTCGAAGTTGGCCAGGGTGTCGAGTTCGCTCGGGCTTACGGGGTGTCGGTCCCATTGCTCGGGTCGGCGCCCGCGATCCACCTGGACACGAACGTTTTCGCCAGCACCTTCTTCGCCATGACGGGATTCCACGGCATCCACGTGCTCGGGGGCCTCTGCTTTCTGCTGCTGGTGCTGTGGCGAACCGCCAAAGGCCATTTCGACGAGCGTCACCATGTTGCGGTGGCTGCCTGCGCCATCTACTGGCACTTCGTCGACCTGGTCTGGATCTTCCTCTTCGGCATTCTCTACCTAGCCGTCACCGCCGTCCACTAACCCCCCTCGTGGAGACTGGCGTCAGCGCCGGCTCCCCTCCCCCTGCGGAAAGGTGGCGTCAGCGCCGGCTCCTCTCCCCTTGCGGGAGAGGTGGCGCGTCAGCGCCGGAGAGGGGGGGTCCCCACCCCCGATCCTCACGCCGCCCCCACGGCCTGGCCCAACCCCTCCAGATCGGTCCGAAAAGTCACAACGAGGTTGCTGAATCCCATAGCCCCCATGGCCACGCCAACCCCGGCTGGCCCTTAAGGCCCGGGGACTCTAGCTCGGGCTGGGGCTTGGCGTGATGGTGGGTGACGGGGTTGGGATTGGCGATGGGCTCGGGTAAGGGATGACCGTTAACAGCTCGATGTCGAAGACCAGGGTTGCGTTGGCCGGAATCGGCCCCTGGGCCTGGGAGCCGTATCCCATCGCCGGTGGGATGATCAACTTGCGCTTGCCACCGACCTTCATGCCCGGCAAACCCTCGTCCCAACCTGGGATAACCGAACCCTGACCGATGGTGAGCTCGAACGGTGTTCGGCCTGACTGTCGGCTGGTATCGAATTGGGTTCCGTCAGTCAGCCAGCCGGTGTACTGGACGGTCACGTCCGCCCCGCCGATGGCCTCTTCGCCGGTCCCCACTTTGAGATCGACGTATTGGACCCCTGAGGGAAGGTGAATCGGAGTCTTGGTCTCACCGGCGTGGAAGTCGTCCCCCGTCGAACCGGTCGCTCCAACCTGTGCCTGCGATCCGGTGCCTGGGTCGCTGTAGCCACAGGCCATGAAGACGAGGCCGGCGATCAGGAGAGGCAGAAGTCTGAGCTTGATGTTCATCAGGAGGCAGTGATATCGATGCCGGTCATTTTGTCGCCGACCTGAATCTTACCCACCACGTCCATGCCAGAAGTCACCATCCCGAAATGGTTGTAGACGCCACTGGTTGCAAGCGAGGGGGCGTCCTGGGTGACGATGAAGAACTGCGAGCCGCTGACGCCCGCCGAGCTGGAAGCCATCCCCAACGATCCGGTAACCCAGGCGGCGGAATTGGTCTCGTTGGGAAGTTTGTAAAGGGGCCCGCCCGTGCCGTCCCCCTTCGGGTCCCCGCCTTGAACCACGAAGTTGGCCACCACGCGGTGAAAGGTGAGGCCGTCGTAGAAATGCTGCTGTGCCAGGTAGACGAAGTTGTTGACCGTGACCGGGGCCAGCTTCGGGTCGAGCTTGATGACGATGTCTCCATAGGCCGTGTGGATCGTGGCGGTGTAGGTCTTGGAGCTGTCGATGATGGTTGCGGGTGGGTTGGTGGTTTGTTCCATACAGGTTCTGAACGCCTCCGGGGCTTGGTTTTGGCAAGGGGGGGTTTGGCTGGTGGCTGGCGAAGGGGTGCTGGTCGCGGTTCCGGTTCCGCTGCCGTCGTCGCAGGCCGATGCCAGGAGCAGGCAGGTCGCGAGCACGATGATGCCCTTAGTGCGCGTCATCGGGCGGGTTCCCGGCCCTGGGTGCCCATCAGGACGGCCAGGACCACGGCCGACGATGCCGCCAGAAGCAACCCGATCTGGGGCGATGTCATCGACGCCAGGGCTCCACAGCTGAGCGGTCCAAGAGCGATCCCGACGGCCAGTGCGCTGGCGCTGATGCCGAAGACTCTGGCCTGGACCGCCCGGGGCGCCTCCAGACCGAGCATCGTGGACATCGCCGGGCTGAGCGCACCGAAGAGCAATCCAAAGGTTGCGATTGCTGCAACCACGAGCGCTGCGGCGGGGGCGATGGCCATCGCGACCATGGTACCCGCCAGGCAGCATGCTGCCCCGACCACGGTCGGGCGGTAACCGAAGCGGTGGGCGATCTTGGCGTAGGTGACGGCGGCCAGGGCGCTGAAGAGGCCAGACGTGCCGAACGCGATCCCGGTGACCGAGGTGACCTGTGTGGGGATCAGGGCCAGGAGGCGGACCACCACGAGCTGCTGGGAAGCGCTGAACCCGAATTGCAGTAACCCCTGAGCGACCACAATGATCGCGATTGCCCGTAACGCGCCCGGGCGAGCGCGTATCAGTTGGATTGCAGAGCCGATAGGATCATCCCCTTTGGCTCGGCGACTATCGCGGACCATGGCGATCACTGGAATGGTCGAGAGCAGGAGCAGGATTCCGCCCCCGGCGAAGGTTGGTCGGAGCCCGAACGCGGTCGCGGTGATACCCCCGACGAACGGGCCGATGGCGGTTCCCATTGCGATCGCCGAGCTGAGCACTCCCATCGCCCAGCCCACCTTGTCCCGCGGCGTCTCGGTGGCCACCAGCGCGATGGCCGCGGCGATCGTGCCGGTGAAGGCGCCCTGCATCAGGCGGAGGACGGTGAGGTCGACCACATTACGGCTGAATGCCATCAGGGTCAGGACGACACTGCCCGCGAACATCGCTCGCAGCAGCATCGCTTTGCGTCCATAGCGATCGGCTGCGATCCCCCAGAGCGGACT
>DASZFH010000174.1:0-4635 GCA_035939985.1 Candidatus Dormiibacterota bacterium | reverse complement strand
AGATCGATCCATTCGCGATCGCCCAGATCGCCCAGACGGGCTTGCGCCAGCCGAGCCATTCTTTCCTCGATCGCTTCCGCGATCGCGACCTTGGCCGCGTTGGCGGCCTTGCCGGCAGGCCCCCGTTCTTCAGGGGGTAGAGTGCCAACGCTGGAGAGCAGGGCCATCAATTCACTCTTCCTGCCCAAGTACTCAACTCGGGCAGCCTCCAGATCCGCCTCGTCCATCGCCTCTTGCAGCACTGCTACCGCCCGAGCTGCGATGGCTTCTACCCTCTCGATCATGCGGTCAACCGACGGCGAACTTCGAATAAAAGCACTGCCGCGGCGGCTCCGACATTGAGCGACTCAACGTGGTCCGACATGGGCACCGTCACCAGGTCCATAGAAGCTGACGGTTCGGGACCCGAGAGGCCGTGCACCTCACTCCCGAAAACCAAGAAGTCTCCGGCTTCGATCGCACTTTCTTGGTAAGGGACCCCCTCTCGACTCGAAGCCCCCATGCCTCGCAAACCTGCGAAGTCTCCCCAACTGGCTCTGGCAATGACCACCCGCAGCACCTGTCCGGCCGAAGCACGGACCGCCTTGGGCCCAAATGGGTCTGCTGTCCGCGGCAGAATGACCACCGCCGGAGCCCCGGCGGCGACGGCGCTTCTGATGATGGTGCCAACGTTGCCCGGGTCCTGGACTCCGTCCAAAACAACCAATGGCCAGCCCGCACGCTGGGCAGCCACCCGAGCCTCCCTGAACGATCTCTCGCTGACCTTTCCAATGGCGAACACACCCTGAGGCGTGACGGTCTGGCTCAACGATCGGAACAGGCTTCTGCTGAGCGTGACAGTCTGGGCCGCCGAGGCCTCAAAGGAGTCACCTTCTCGGACCGCGACCAGCTCCAAATCAACCCCCAGAGCCTGCGCCTCTCGAACGACCCGAGGCCCCTCCAGGAAGACTGTCCCCGGTTCGCGCTCAGAGGCCAGCTGACGCAGTCGTCTAGAAGTCGGGTTATCCGAACTAGTGATCACCTCGCCAGTCCCAGCGCCTGGCCGGACCCGGTCCGGCAAAACTAATGGCCTAGAGGCTGGACTTGGCAACCTCGACCAGCTTGGTAAAGGAGCCGCTGTCGCGCACCGCCAGGTCGGCGAGCACCTTGCGGTCGATCTCTACTCCAGCCTGGTTGAGGCCGTGAATGAATTTGTTGTAGGGCAATCCGCCCAAGCGCGCAGCTGCGTTAATGCGGGCAATCCAGAGGCGGCGCATGTCTCGCTTACGCGCCCGGCGATCGCGAAACGCGTAGGACAGGGCGTGCAGGACCGCCTCATTGGCGGGCCGGAAGAGAAGCTTCTTCGAAAGACGGAAGCCCTTCGCTCGATTCAAAATCGCCTTGTGTCGCCGGTGGGCAGCTACTCCGCGCTTAACTCTCGCCATCGCTCAGAGCCCCAACGAGCGCTTGACTTCACGAGCGTCGGCGGCACTGACGCCGGCACCAGCCCGATATGCACGCTTGCGCTTGGCTGTCTTGTGCTCCAGAAGGTGGCTCTTGAACGCGTGGGCACGCATCAGCTTCCCCGTACGGGTAACTCTGATCCGGTCGGCCATGCCCTTTCGGGTCTTCATCTTCGGCATTTCTTGTTCTCTATGTAGATGGGGTGGCTACGGAAACGGCCGGTGCCGCCGGAGCAACCTTGTGGGTCGGGGCAAGGATCATGAAGAGGTTACGTCCCTCCATCAACGGGGCCCGCTCGACCATCGCAATTTCCTTGGCGTCGTCGGCGAGCCGATCCAAAATCTTTCTTCCAATTTCCTGATGGACCATTTCCCGGCCCCGGAACATCACGGTTACTTTCACCTTTTCGCCTTGCTCAAGGAATTGCCTGACGCCCTTGAACTTCGTCTGGAAATCATGCTCGGCCACCTTCGGCCGCAACTTCATCTCCTTGAGCTTGGTCACGTTCTGTTTGCGTCTCTGATCCTTTTCCCGCTTGATCGTCTCGAACTTGAATCGCCCGTAGTCGATCAACCGGCAAACCGGTGGGCTTGCCTCTGGAGCAACCTCCACCAGATCCAGGCCCTTCTCGGTCGCAATCCGTTGCGCCGTGTCCAGGCTGAGGACGCCAAGCTGGTTGTTCTGGTCATCGATCAGTCGCACCTCGTGGGAACGAATCTGCTCGTTAACTCTCCGTTCCTTAAACGAGATGGGCCGCCACCTCGATCAAACTCAGCTTCGCCAAAGACCTCCTGGAACTTTCACCGGTTTCATTATCGCGGCTCCCGAGCCACACGCCGGGAAATCCTACCAGCATTGACGTAACCAGGTGCACAAGCTGGCGGAATCTGGTCCGCTGGCCGTAGCTCAAGTGGCTCGCGTTGCGACTTCACGGCCCACACGGGCCGCAAAGTCATCGACCGACTCCACTGTTTGTTCCGCCCCTCTGCCCCGCACCGCAACGGTTCCACCCTCCATCTCACGTCCGCCGATTACGGCGATGTAGGGCACCTTGCGGACTTCTGCATCGCGGACCTTTCGCCCCATCCGCTCTGACCGCTCATCAACTTCGACCCTCAAACGCAGACTTCGCAGAGTCGCCGCAACCCCCCGGGCATACTCCAACTGCGCGTCTGTGACGGGCACCAACACAACCTGAACCGGGGCCAGCCAGGTCGGAAAAGCGCCTCCGTAGAGTTCGATCAGGTAGGCAATGATGCGTTCCATCGCCCCCACGGCCCCTCGGTGAATCATGATCGGCCGTTGACGCGTCCCATCTTCGGCCACGTACTCAAGGTCAAACCGCTCCGGAAGTTGAAAATCGACCTGAACGGTGGAATTGGTAAATTCCCGCCTTTGCAAATCACGGATCTGGAAGTCGATCTTCGGACCATAAAAAGCCGCCTCGCCGGTACCGACGTCGTAGGGCTCACCAACCTGGTCCAGAGCGGCTATCAACGCGTTCTGGGCGTGACTCCACTGCTCGTCGCTGCCGACCCATTTCGCCTTAACCTCGTCCCGAATCGACAATCGGTAGCGATTCATCTTTACGCCCAGGGTCCTCATGAAATACTGGGCCAGCTCGACCGCGGCGACGATCTCGTCCTGGAGGGATGCCGCGGTGCAGAAGATATGCGCGTCGTTGAGCGCGAAAGATCTCACCCGAATCATGCCCATCAACTCGCCCGACTTCTCGTATCGGTAGTTCTGACCGACCTCGGCGATTCGTAGCGGAAGGTCGCGATAGCTGCGCAGATCCTGCTGGTAGACCATGATGTGATGGGGGCAGTTCATGGGGCGCAACTCGAGTTCCTCGCCGCTCTCAAGGTGCATGGGTGGGAACATCGAGTCCTCGTAGAGGGGGTAGTGCCCGCTCTGCCGGTATAGATCGAGTTTGGCCAGGTGGGGAGTGACCACATGCTGGTAACCCCGAGCAAGCTCCTCATCGACCACCCAGCGTTCGATCTCGCGGCGAACCGTAGCCCCGTTGGGCAGCCAGATTACGTTGCCAAGTCCGGCCCGATCGTCGAGCGCAAACAGTTTGAGATCCCGCCCCAGGCGCTTATGGTCACGCTTTTCAGCTTCAGCCAGATCTGAGAGGTACTGCTCCAATTCGGTGGTCGTGGGCCAGGCCGTCCCATATACGCGCTGGAGCTGGGCGTTCTTCTCATCCTTGCGCCAGTAGGCACCGCCCAGCTTGAGCAACTTGACCGCACCGATTTGGATGGCCGAGTCAAGGTGCGGGCCACGGCAGAGATCCAGAAATTCGCCGGTTCGGTAGACGGAAACCTCATCAGCGGTGATGTCGTTCTCCAGGATGTCAACCTTGAACTTCTGGTTGCGCTCGGCGAAGAGACGGATGGCATCCGCCCTGGGGATGACCTGCTGCTCAAACCCGGGGTTGGCCGCGATGATCTTGAGCATCCGCGCCTCGATCGCCGGCAGATCATCCTCGGTTATCCGATGGCTCAGCTCGAAGTCGTAATAGAAACCCGGTGGATCTTCGACCGGCGGCCCATCCGCGTAACGGGCGTCAGGATAGAGTTCAAGCACTGCCGCTCCCAAAATGTGAGCCGCTGAGTGCCTGAGCACGTAAATCGGGTCCGGGGTCGGACTGCCAGCCGTTTCGTCCATGAGCGTCCCAGTATATGGAGCCTGCCTTGTTATCCCACCTCGATCCACGAGCAATCGCCGAAGCCCTCGGCTATCCCGCCGCAGCAATCGGCATCCTGATCGAAAGCACGGGCATCCCTTTTCCGGGCGAGACGATGCTGATCGCGGCCGCCGCGATCGCAGCCGTGGGCCACCTTGACATCCGAGTCGTGATCTTGTTCGGAGCGCTGGGTTCCACCCTTGGGGCTGACATTGGCTACTTGATCGGCCGGCTCGGGGGCCGACCGGTGGTGGAGCGATTTGGGCGTTTCGTTCACATCAGCCCCGCCCGGCTGACCCGAGCCGAGATGTTCTTCCACTTTCACGGTGACAAGGCGGTGCTGGCCGGCCGCTTCGTGCTGGGAGTAAGAACCTGGGGTTCGGTGTTGGCCGGCATGTCCCGGATGCCCTTCTGGCGGTTCCAAGCCTTCAGTGCGATTGGGGCGGTGCTCTGGGCGTCCGTGATGGGAACGTTGGGATTCGAACTGGGTCACAACTGGC
>DASZFH010000173.1:0-2234 GCA_035939985.1 Candidatus Dormiibacterota bacterium | reverse complement strand
CCCCCAGCACCGAGTTACTGGAAAGGGTTGAGGCCAGCAATCCAACCGCTATGAAGAATCCGCCGATAAGGATCAGGCCGGCATACCCGGCCCACACGGCCCCCCAGTCCAGCACCGCTTCACCACCGAGATGGGCCGCGATGAGCAGGACGTAGAACCCGGTGAAGGTGATCGAGGTCAGATAAAAGGCAACCACGCCCAGCCACTTTCCCAATACCACTTCCCAATCACGAACCGGCGCGGTCAGCAAAAGCTCAAGGGTGCCCTCACGCCACTCCGCGGCGATCAGGCGCATGGTGTAGAACGGCACCACCAGGGTCAGAACAAGGGGAAAGGCCGCGAAGACCTGGTCCATCTGCCCCAGCTGCCGCCCGATAAACTCGGGTAGAAACCCGAATGCGGAAACCGGGACGATCATTGCGGCGGCCGCGACCCAGCCCGCCGGGGACAAGCCAAGGGAGAGCAACTCACGGCGGGCGATCGTAGCCACGTTGACAAAGCCGCCGCGCCACAGAACGAGATAGAGAGAGTCGCTCACGACTTCCCTTCGCTGGCGCCAAGCAGGCCCACATCAAGCAGTTGTTCTTCGCCTGACGAGGGTGTAGGGGTCAATTCCAGCAGCCCCAACTTGGCCCCCACTATGGTCTTGGCTATCTGCTCGATCTGGTCTGGACCGGAAACGTCGACCCAGATCCGAAACTGGCCGCTTGAGGTCGGCTCGGAGCGAATGGACCGGACCCCTGAGAGCGCCTTGATTCTTGCCAGCACCCGTCCTGGAGCTCCTCTAACCACAACCCGGACTTCCATTCGCTGAAACTTCTGCGCGACCCGTCCGAGCTCGGAGGCGGGGGTGTCACCCACCAGGCGGCCCTGGCTGAGTACCAGAACCCTTTGGCAAGTGGTCGTGACGTCGCCAAGGATATGGCTGGCTACCACCGTTGTCCGCCCCTGGCCAATTTTGCCAATCAGCTCAAGGGTTGCCTCCCGTTCGCCAGCCTCCAGCCCATTGAGGGGCTCGTCGAGAAGGACCAGGGGCGGCTGATGGACCATGGCCTGGGCCAGACCGACCCGATGGCGGACGTGAGGGGGGAGACGGCTGATTATCGAATGATGATGTCCGGCCAACCCACAGACCGCGAGTGCTTCCGCAACTCGCGCACTCCATTGAGTCGGGACGATCCCCCTCAGCTTGCAGAAGGTCAGGAGAAGATCGGACACCCGCATCTCGCCGTAGAGTCCTTGAGCCTGGGGCAGGTAGCCGATCCGCCGGCGCACCTCGCGGGAATCGATCTCGATGTCGTATCCCGCGACAATCGCATGCCCCAGTGAAGGTGGGAAGAACGCCGCGAGCAGCCGAAGCAGGGTTGAATTGCCCGCACCTTTCGGCCCGAGAAGGCCAAGATGTTGACCATCGGGCACTGAAAAGGAGACGTCCTCGAGAACGGGCAGTTCCCCATATCTCTTGGTCAAACCCTTGACTTCAATCACAGCGGCGGGGCGAATTCTAGTGGAATCCTGCCCACCAATCTGCCCCGCCAGCGGTATGTTGCAGGTGATGGCATCAAGCATCGTCGCGGTCGGGGACGAACTGCTCGGCGGCTTCACCCTGGACACCAATTCACACTGGCTGGCGGGGCGGCTTCGCCAGCTCGGACATCCCCTCAAACGAATCACGGTGGTTCGGGACCGGGAGAGTGAAATCATTGCCCAGCTAAAAATCGAGTTCACGGATAGAGAGATCACCGATGTCTTCTGTTGTGGCGGTTTGGGACCCACTCCCGATGACCGAACTCATCGCGCCGTGGCTCAGTTCTTGAACCGCGACCTGGTCGATTGGGAGCCGGCGGTGGTGAGGGTCAGAGAGCGAGTTCGCCAGGCCTACGCAGCCGGCCGTCTGGATTCCCCTGAACCCAACGCTGGCAATCTACGTATGGCCCAGATTCCTGACCAGCCCGACCACGTTTTCAGGAACCGCCTGGGTGGGGCCGCGCCGACCATGTATCGGCTCGGTCGGAGCACGCGCCTCTTCGTCCTCCCCGGGGTCCCCATTGAGTTGAAGAATGTCTTTGAGGACGAGATCGAAAGTGAATTTCTGGGCAACGGCTCGACGCCCCACGTCGAAGAGATCAGGTTCAGCGGGCTGGCGGAATCGAGGCTCTACCCGCTCATGGTGGAGATGGAGTCGACCTATCCCGACGTGTCGATCGGATCCTACCCAAACACGGAATCGAGGG
>DASZFH010000172.1:0-2790 GCA_035939985.1 Candidatus Dormiibacterota bacterium | reverse complement strand
TGAGAACCTCCTGCTGCTGATTCCCGCCGCGCTCGTGATCTGCTTGGCGGGGGGCGCTTTTGGTCTCTTGGTCCTGTGTTTCATGAGCAGCCAGCGGGCCGCCCAGCAGGTATTCCCCTTCCTCATCTTCCCCCAGTTCTTCCTGGCGGGAGTCTTCGCCCCCATCAAGGGTCTGGACCACAACCTGTTGCTGAATGTTCTATCGCATCTGGCCCCGATGCGTTACTCCGTCGACTTGGGTCGCGATGTCATCTATTTCCATCAGCCTGACCCAATCGGAGCGGTCCTCGACCCCACCCTGCTCAACCTGGTCGTGATCGCCGCGACCTCGCTCATCTTCATGGTGGTGGGAACCACCATCTTCGTCCGGAACGAAAAAAACAGGTAGCCGCCTCCGCCCGGGAACTTGCCTATTGAAACCGCATGGGTTCCGACGCTCCTATCCCGGAATCAGGCCCTGGACCTCGGCCATGAGACGCTTTTGAATCCGCATCGAGACGAAGTAAACCGAAGCCGCGAGTCCGGCCGCGACCGCGATCGGCAGGCTGACATGAACAAACTGGTTACCGATGGGCACAAAGGCCACCACATCGTCACCCAGGATCACGGCCAGGGTCAAGGCAAGGGGCGTTACCAACGGCAGCAGCCGAAGCTGGTTGATGACCGGAAGGTCTGGAGGATCTGGACGAGCCACCGTACGCTGGCCCATGACCGACAGCGACTTTACGAACTTGAGGCCAGGGGTCACGGTCATGGCGATGTTGACCTGGTTGCCGGGGACTTGACTGAGCCGGTTCGGCGGGCACAGGAACTGCTCCTGCCCACCCCTGGTGTTGATCATGATCATGCCCAGACCCATCTGGAAACTGACCGGGCTGGCCCCGACCAGCTGGCCCTGCACCACCCTGGCTTCCGCCTTGCGATCAGTCCAAGCCAGCCGCACGCCCGGGGCCAGGAAGCTGAGAACCAGGACGATGGGAATTACCCAGGCGATGGCAGCCACGATCCTGATCAAGCTCAGACCTTTGCTAGGCCCGACCGGCCCGATTATCAACTCGACCATGATCAGGATCGAAACCAGCACCGCTCCGGCCGCCGCGTATCCGATCTTCAGCACCAGCTCGGGGTCATACCCCTGCAGCATGCCGCCCGATGCGACGTATCGCTCTCGCTGCTTGCGGGTAGGCGTCCCGCCGCCAGATGTCGACGGCGCAAGCTTGGGTTTGATCTGACGGACTTGACGCCGGCCCTGCGAGCGACTTTGGACCCTCTTCTTGGACATTGTCACGGAGTTTATCGGGTGGACGCTCATCAAGCACCTGGTTGAATGTTGGCGATGGCGGTGACCGAACCCCCCAAAGCTTCGATCCGGACCACTGGCCCGTGGCAACAACTCGGGGTCATCCTCGCGGCGCTGATTGCCTTCGCTTGGTACGGCACCGTCCTGTTACGTCGAGCGGAAGCGCTTCAGAGCCGGGCCTTCGACCAAGCATTCTTCCAACAGCTGGCCTGGAACATCGGTCACGGCCATGGGTTTGTAACCAACTTCGCCCCCGGAAATGCTCTGGCCGTCCATTTCTCGCCTTTTCTGGCCCTGGTCGCGATCCCAGACCTGCTCTGGACCGACCCCCGAATGCTTAGCCTGCTCAACGCGGCGGGGCTGGCCGCGGCCGGACCGGCCGCTTTCCTCTTCCTGCGGACCCTGCTGCCCGACGCACCGCTGGGACGAGCGCTCGCCCTGGCAACTGGAGTCAGCCTCCCGTTCTGGCCGGCGATTCAAGAGGCGGCCCGGTCGGACTTCCACCCTGAGAGTTTGGCGCTGCCCATCGCCCTGCTGGCCGCAACGGCCGGGTTGTCCGGCCGGAGGCGGACTTTCTGGATCCTGGCTCTGACCACTCTCAGCATCAAGGAGGACCAGGTGTACACCCTGGTCGTGGTGGGTCTGGTGGTGGCTTCCAGGAATGGAAGCCTGAAAGCCGACGGTCGTCGCCTGATCGCGGTCGCTATCGCTTGGGGTGTGGCGGTCTTTATCGTGGTAATGCCGTTACTGGCACTCCTCAGCGCCCCACCAGGCCAGGCGCAGCTCCTGACCGCATCCTATTACGGTTGGATCGCCCACTCCAACCCAGGAGCGGTCATCAGTGCATTTCTCCGCCCTGAGGCCTGGGAGCGGCTGGGAGTTCTGCTCCTCTGCGTGGGAGCTCTGCCCGTGCTGCGCCCGCGCTGGGCGGTGCTCATCTTGCCACCCTTCCTGGCCGACCTGATGAGCAGCCACTATCCGCAAATGATCCTGCATTTCCACTATGGACTGCTCCTCATCGTGCCTACCGTCTCGGCAGCGGGCATGGGTGCCGCATGGCTCTTGCACGGCAGCCAGAATCGGCGCCCAGAGGCCGGGCCTCTAGGCGCATGGCCGGCTCTGGCCGTGTTGCCATTAGGCCTCCTCGCAGGCATTCTGCTGGGCGGGATGCCGCCCGCGTTGGGATCCAGCAACCCACCCCCCACAACCTCATCGGCGCTACTCCAATTGCAACGTTGCGCCCTTGCCATTCCGGCCGGGTCAGCAGTGGCAGCCGACGACAATCTCGGTCCACCTTTGGCGTCTCGACAGCGCCTGGTGGAGATAACTTCGGCCAGGCCCACGGATTACGTCGCTGTGGACGTCCAAGCTGCTCCCCCGGGCTGGATTGATCTTGAAGCGAGGAGGGCGATATTGGCCGGGTTACCCCACCAGAGATTGTTGGCATGCTCAGATGGCCCGATCCAGATCTGGGCACCGAGTGCCACATA
>DASZFH010000171.1:0-4563 GCA_035939985.1 Candidatus Dormiibacterota bacterium | reverse complement strand
ATTCGAAGGCTCCGACCCGGATCAGGTTCTCGACCGTTTTGGAGGGCAGCTCGACCCGGTGGACGAAATCAAAGAGGGAAGCAAAATTACCGCCCCGATCCCGTTCCGAAACCACCGCGCTCGCTGTGGCTTCCTGCACGCCTCGGACATAACCAAGGCCCAGTCGAACCCCTCCGTGTTCCACCGTGCAGTGCTCAAGGCTGTGGTTAACGTTCGGCCGCAACACCGTCACGCCGTGGCGGCGAGCGTCATTGGTGAAGACATGAGGGGGATAGAAACCCATCGGCCATTGGTTGTAGAGGGCGCAGTAGAACTCTGGCGTGTAGTACTCGCGCAGCCAGGTGGATTGGTAGGAAAGTAATCCAAACGCGGCGGCGTGGCTTTTGGGAAAGCCGAAGGAGGCAAACCCAAGCAGGTTCTGGTAGTAGCGTTCAGCCACCACATCGGCGACCCCATTGGCTTTGGCCCCGGCCATGAACTGGCTCCGGTACCCCTCCTCTTCTGTGTCCCAGTCGTGACGGCTCATGGCTTTGCGGAAGCGTTCCGCCCGGGCCGCCGTCATCCCGCCCAGATTCATCGCCACCTGGGTGACCTGCTCTTGGAAAAGAACCACTCCCATGGTCTCCTCGAGTACGTCATGAATGCAGTCGGGAATGTTCGGAGGCCTGTATTCCCGATCATTGCGTAAGGCCTCACGCATTCGGACGTAGGGGTTGACGGCGCCGCCCACGATCGGGCCGGGCCGGACGATGGCGACCTGAATAGTCAGATCATCGAGATTGCGAGGTTGAGTCCGGACCAGCATCTGGCTCTGAGCTCGCGATTCGATCTGAAAGACTCCGATGGTGTCCCCCTGGCCGATCCGGTCGTAGACCACCTGGTCGGCAAAGTCGATCCGGGAGAGATCGACCAGCTCACCCCGCTGCTGGTGGATCAAATCCAAGCACTCCTCAACCAGCGAGAGCATGCCCAAGCCGAGGAAATCGATCTTGACCATCCTGGCGTCATCGATCGAGTCCTTGTCCCAGTGACAGACATAGCGGTTGGGCCAGGCGGCAGGCTGGATGGGAACGCACTCGACCAGCGGATCGGAGGAGATGACCATGCCGCCCACATGCTGAGAGAGGTGGCGAGGGAAATCGGACACCTCATAGGCCAACTCGATCAACTCGCGCCAGCCGGGTCCATCGACCAAGCCCCCGAATTGGGGGACTCGAAGCATCTCCTCCTTGAGGCCCTTGGCCGAACCATAGCCTTCGCTGAGTTTGGCCAAGCGATCGATTTCAGTCGCCGGTAACCCGAGCACCTTGCCCAGATCTCGGATGGCGCTACGGATTCGGTAGCGAGGAAAGCTGGCCACCAGGGCGGCGTGTTCGGGCCCCCAATGTTGATGGACCCGTTCCAGCAGTCGCTCACGTATGTCTCGGGGAAAATCGAGATCGATATCGGGCAGGCCCTCCATGTGATCGTTGAGGAAACGGCCCATGAAAAGGCGGTTACGAATCGGGTCGATATGGGAGAGGCCGATCAGGTAACAGACCAGGCTGCCCACGCTGGACCCGCGACCTCGCCCCGGGGAAATGGAAAGCGCTGCCCTGGGATGCCCCTGGCGCACCTCAGCGGCAACCTCGGTGGCCAGCTCCAGGACCTGACGGTAGATGAGGAAAAAGCCAGCCAGTCCATGCTGGGTGACCAGGCGCATCTCCTCCTGCAGGCGTTCACGAGCGGCCTCCTGTTCCGAGGCGGGATAACGGCGGTGCAGTTCCGTAAGACAGATCTCAGCCAGCCAGCTATCAGTGGTCTGGCCATCGGGTAGTGGAACAGCGGGTAGCCGGTAGCCGAGGTCCTCGTTGAGGTCGAACTGGCACATCTGCGCCACCCGCAAGGTGTTCGCGGTTGCCCGGGGGAATTCGGCAAAGCGCTGAAGTTGCTGGGAGGGAGTGCGGAGTTGAAATTCGCCGTTGGGTCGCCGGTAGGGATGGCTCTGCTCCAAGGTGGTCCGGTGCTTGATCGCGACCAGAGCATCCTGGAGTCGGTGCCGGTAGCGCTGGTGATAGTGGACATTGCCGGTGGCGATCGTCTCGACTCCTAACTCAGCCGCCAGTCGAACCAGGGCCCGATTTCGGCGCCTGTCGCCGTGGACCAGATTTTCTTGCAGCTCAACGAAGACGTAATCGCGGCCGAACCACTCGATCCAGCGTCGGAGTACATCTGGATTCAGGGTTTGAGCCAGTTCGCTCTGCCGGCACCCGGTCAGGCAAACCAGGCCCTCGCAGTGTTCGGCGAGCAGGTCCTGAGTGAGGCAGGGATCGAGGCGGCGGCGCTCTTTGTCACGAGGGTCGGTCAAGCCCAGGCCGTTGGTATAGCTGGCCAGTCGGCAGAGGTTGCCGTAGCCCTGGCGGTCGCGAGCAAGCAGAGTCAGATGGTGGCGAGGGCCGTGATCAGGATCCTTGGCCAGGGTCAGCTCCAGGCCGGTAATGGGTCGGATGCCGACTTTCCGGCATAGCCCCGCGAATTCGACGGCACCAAAGAGGTTGTCGTGGTCTGTGATGGCCAGGGCGGGATATCCCAAGGCGACCGCTCGATCAACCAATTCCTTAGGGTGGGATGCCCCGTCCAAAAACGAGAAATTGGTGTGGAGGTGCAGCTCTATATATCCGGCATTCAGTATTTCTGAATCCACCAGGTCGCCTCGACCAGATCTTGGAAAACGGTGACGTCGACATCGGCTTCCAGATGGACCCTGAAGTAAGTTCGGCGTATAGGTAGCCGCCGCCACCATCCTTCCTCCACCCGCCAGATCTCATCGATTTCAATCACCTGGCGCCAGCGACCGCGGGAGCTGATCGCTTTGGGTTTCCCCGCCTCGGCTTGGACGAGGACCATCTCCGGCTGGTTCAGACGTCGAAATCGATCAGCGCCAGTCGCTGCTCGGGCAGTCGATTCCAAGGCTCCACCTCCATGACTCGGCTTACCGGACAGAAGCCGTATTGAACTTTGAGCTTGCGCAGGCCCTCTTCAAGCTGAGCCCAGAGCCGGGGTTCGGTTCCCGGAAGGGCGATCTGCTTGCCATCCGCGTTCAACAACCCGGTTAACTCGAACTCCAATTCGACGACCAAAGGCGGGAGAGGTCCAAGCTCCAAGGTGGGTTTGATCGCGGCCCAGATCCGGCTGCGCTCACCGCTCGCCTCTTTGAATGTCACCCGGCGAGACCAGATGGTCCCCATCTCGCTGGTCAAGGTGAGAATGGCCTGCCTGGCGGCGCGACCGTTCAGGGCTGGCTGGCGAAGCAACCGGTTGAGGGCGTGCTCGAACGCGACCGTGACCGCCTGTACGGTCAGTAATGGCGCCTCGAACCGAAGGCGCTCGTAGATGCGTTCGGGTGTCTGAGGGCGAGGCTGAAGGTGGACGTCCCGGCCCCTGCCGATCTCCCACAGCAGATTGCCGTCAGAGCCGAACTGGTCGATTAAAGCTGGCTTGCTGAAATGGGTCAACTGGCCCAGGTTTTGTAACCCGAGGAGAAGAAGGCGGCGGATGGTCTCCTGCCCGAGCGGCAAATGAGTCACCGAGGCTTGGGCGAGGAAGTCATGGAGTTGGGTCTGCTCGATGATCCTGGAGTTGCAGGGTGTGGCGTTTTCAGCCGCCGAGCGGGCCCCGAAGCGGCTGGGAGCGACACCTAGTCGGGGCTCCAGGTCTTTGTGGGTGGTTGCCAGCACGATCTCCAAAGTGGCTTCGCGGGAGCCGTAGAGAGCGGTCAGCTCTGCCGCATTGAAATAGACGACACCTTCCTCTGCCGCTTCGATCGAATAAGCGATTCGAGCCAGCCCACTCAAAATCGATTCAGCCATGACCGCATAGAGGGAGGGGCGCGCCTCCAGGATGGAGAGAGAGGGCAGGCGTGCGGTTGCTTCGCTCAGCCGTTGGCCGATAGTGATGCCGTGAGCCTGGGCGATGGGGGAGGGGCTGAAGACGCGACCATTTGCCGCCACGACCACCCCTGATCGCCTCAATTCAGGCCGCTCGACCAGCTCACAGGCGAGTGGAAAATTACGAACCAACAAACACCCCAGCACGCTGGCAGAATACCAAACAAACGTTCGTTCCGCCACCGTTATCCCGGGGGGGCCGGGCTGGTGGGGATACTTGCTAAGTGGTAAGGGATATAATCCTTGCATGGGTGTAAGGATTACTAGCAAGGGCCAAATCACGCTTCCCAAGCGAGTTCGGGAAAGCATGGGACTGAAGGCTGGCGACGAGATCGAGTTCGTTGCTGAGCGGGGGGAATTCAGGCTCCACAAGTTGGCGGGCGCGAATCCGTTCGCGCTTTATAAGGGGTATCTAAAGCACCTGGCTAACCAGGATCCTGATCAGATTGTCACCGAGCTGCGCGGCGATTGATCACCGCAGTTGACACCAACGTGCTTCTGGACGTGTTGATTCCTGGAGCGCCGCAGGCGAAGATGTCTGTGGGTCGACTTGGTGTTGCCAATGCGGCGGGGTCGGTCATTCTCAGCCCGGTGGTGCTGGCGGAGATCGGGGCTTGTTTCCCTGATGAGAAAGGGC
>DASZFH010000170.1:0-2975 GCA_035939985.1 Candidatus Dormiibacterota bacterium | reverse complement strand
CGCTGTCGCTTCATCCTGCCAGCCATCGTGCGCCGGGATCCACTCCTGGTGGCAATCTCGACCTCTGGTGAAAGCCCATATCTGGCTGGAGCCCTGCGTGCCCGGTTGGAGAGGATTCTCGGCCACGAGTGGGGGCCGTTCACCGCGCTGATGGGTCGCATCAGACGGGATCTGCGTGGCCGGGGATTGTCGATCTCGACACAATCGGAGGTCTATCGAAAGATGTTGACCTCGGACATCAGGCGCCTCCTCCGGACCAGCAAGGTCGCCGAGGGGGAGGCGCTCGCCCACTCCCTGGTGGCAAGCATTGGGCACCCAACGCGGGGCCGGGTGACCCTCGTCGGGGCCGGCCCGGGCGATCCGGACCTGCTCACGGTGGCGGCCCGAGACATCCTCGCCGAAGCGGATCACGTCTTTCACGACGCTCTGGTGGGACCCGAGATCCTGAGTCTGTGCGGCCCTGACACCGCGCTGGTCAATGTTGGTAAACGCGGCGGCAGGCCGAGCACAGCTCAATCCGAAATCATCACCCGGATGATCGAACAGGCACGGGCCGGACGGGATGTAGTGCGTTTGAAAGGTGGCGATCCATTTGTCTTCGGTCGGGGCGGAGAGGAGATGTCAGCCCTGGTATCGGCCGGTATCGAGGTGATTGTGATTCCGGGTATCAGTGCGGCCCTGGCCGCGCCGGCGGCAGCAGATATCCCCCTGACGATGCGTGGGGTGGCGAGTTCGGTGGGAATTATTTCCGGTCACCTTGAGAAGACCGGGGAGGTCCCAGGAGATCTGGAATCACTCGCCGGGGCAGTCGACACCCTGGTGGTGCTGATGCCTCTCAACAATCTCGGCAATCTTATCGGCCGCCTCCTCCCGATCCTCGGTCCCAACCGGCCGTGCGCGCTGATTGCCAGCGCGACTACCGACCATCAGCGGATCTTCAAGTCCACCTTGGCCGGGCTCGCCGATCATGGACTGGAGGGCCCGGCCACGCTGGTGGTCGGAAACGTGGTCAACCCCACCGCAGCTGAGTAGCTAGAGGCCAGGCCTCTAGGGCTCACCGAGGCCCCACTCGGACATCATGGCGACCACCAGCTCTCTGACCGACTGATTCCACGCCGCAGGTGCATCGGTCCAGTCAAAGGCCGCGGTTGTAACCAGCGCGGCCGCATCGTTATCTTCGGGAATCACGCGCAACCGCCACGGCTGAGGAAGATGTCCCGCCAGGCGATCGACGTCCAGGCGGGGGCGCCGAGCGGGCAGTCGATTAACCACCACAAGGGCAGGCCGTCCAAGCTGGTCAAGCCGCTGCGCCGCCTCGATCACAACGCTGGCCGTGGCTGGATCGCCATCGGACACCAGGAGAACCTGATCCGCCATTTGCAGTGCGGCTTTGGTGACCGGATGATTGAGCCCCGGTCCGCAGTCAAGAACGATCACTCCCATCAATTCCTGGAGGCGGCCAACCAAGCGACGATAGGTATCCTCCCCGTTCCCACGCATCATGACCTCTGGGTCTGCTGACGAAGGCAGCACCATCAGCCCATGCACCGCTCGGCCCAAGCCGCGATCCACCAACGGAACCGTCAGAGTCGGGTCTTCCAGCACAGCCATCAGCTGGTCGATGTCGACACGATGGCCCGGAACCAGGTAGCGGCCCAAGGTGCCGTAGTCGGGATTGGCGTCGACGGCCAGCACCCGGTCCCTACGCAGGGCTGCCACAAGGGTAGCGATCAAGATCGCAATGGTGGTTTTGCCCACCCCACCCTTAGGCGAGGTTACGGCGACGGTGACACACCTGTGCAGCCGCGGACCTTGGATCGCCTGATCGAGCAAGACGGTGTAATTGGTCATCAGCCAAGCCTTCTTCGCTCGATCCAGCGCAGATCCGTGGGAGCCGTGGATCAGCCGGTCAGGAGTTAGTACCCGCCCCAAGACCTCCGTGGTCGTACCTCTATCTCCGGCCTGCAGAACCGCGTCTCGAACAGAGAGCAAGCGCTCCAGCAGTGGCGGTTGGCGAAGAGTTTCAGCCCTCGCCTTCCCAGACCATGGCGAAACTACCGATCGCTCAGGGTCAGGCAGTCGGTCCTGTGGCACCACCGGTGCCATGGCCGCGGCAGCTTCGGGGGCCGATTCGACTCGACGTTCCAGGGACTCGTCAACAACGTGTTCAGGAATCCGTGGGGCCGGTGCGGGGGGATCGACCGGAGTCGCCATTGGGGCTGTGGCCAGATCCGAAGTGGCCGATTCGACTGTTGGGACTGGCTTGAAGTCGCTGGGCGATGCCAACGGGGCCGGCGCGGGAGTGGTTGCCGATACGGACTCGATCGCACTGGGGGGAACCTCTGCTGGGGTCGGGTCGGCCATGGCCGGCTTGGGTTGCAGGACTTTCCTAATGCGCGAGGCTAGGCGGGCGGAGGGCGCCGCCGACGCGGGAGGCTTGTCGACTGTTGGGGGGTTTCCGTACAGCACCGGCTGGGGCCCCAGCCCGCTCGGAAATGCTTCGGGCGGGGAGGTAGAGCCCGGGACCGTCTTCACGGGGGGCGGTTGAAATCCCACCCCAGCCAGTGTTATCGATCCTTTGAACTGATTTTGAGGGGGCGCGATCGAAAAGCCTGGCCCGGTCTGATCCTGACGACGGAGGACCAGTTGATCGCCGGGCTTGATCCCGCACTCGGCCAGGGTGTTGCGAGGCGGGAGGGAACTCTGACCTGGCCGGGACAGACTCCAGAAGGCCGACTCGCCGAGCTGGGCCCCTGGCTGGAATATCCGGAGCACGATGGGCAGCACCTCCGCCACAGGAAGCGATGAGGGGACCGCCACTTCGGCCCGCCCCTGAGGCCCGTCCACAGTTATCACCATCCGATCTACCACGTCGCCATTCACCTCTCTGTGATTCCCGCCCAAAATCCGTCAGCGTCAGTTGGAAAATTACTCCAACTGTAGAGCTCCAGTACTCAGCGTGCCAAAAGCTAGGC
>DASZFH010000169.1:0-3826 GCA_035939985.1 Candidatus Dormiibacterota bacterium | reverse complement strand
AGCGTTGCCCTGGTTGGTACAACCGCTACCGCGGAACCACGGGTAACAGGTTCCCCATTTCGCCAAATTGAGGCCTGTCTCGGTGAAATCGTCATAGAACGCCAGGTGAGTTCGATCCGGGGCAGGAGGCGGCCTTAGCATCGGCAGACAGGACTCTCCGCTCAGCCACACGCCTACCAGACTGGCCACGATCAGAATGCGACGACCTAGGCGGCCAGAAACCTGCACAGTGACGATCCAGATTACAGCCGCACTGTGGGCCTCCTACCGAAACGTCGGCGCCGACTCCTCCCTCTGCTAGGCCACCAATTCCCCGAATCGGGGAGTCGGAAGGATTTCCCCGCCATTGGCGACAGCAATGGTGGCCTTCAGGAGGTCATCGAACGGCTGGGATTTCAGCACGAACCCCAACGCCCCCGAATCGACGGATGCCGTCAACACTGATTCGCTTGCCTCTGTGGCAAGAATCACGACCCGTGTGTCTGGACGATTTGCCAGAAGTTTGCCAGTGGCCTCAGCGCCGTTCCCGTCCGGTAGATGGAAGTTCATTAAGACGACATCGTGATGTCCCGTGGTCCCCATTTCGAGCGCGTCCGCCATCGTGCCCGCGCAGCCGGTTACGGTAATGCCACCATCTTCAGCAAAGGCAGTCTGCAGGGCAGCCGCCAGGATCTTGTGATCTTCAACGATGAGCAATTTGATCTGCGACGTATGGATATCCACCAACTTTTCGCTCCTTCTTGTTCGGAACCGCGATCCAGTTCCATTATTCAATTCTTCTAGGCTCCCCTCCCGCTCGTTACGTTCAGCCCAACACCCCGCCAGGAACACTCGCGTCTGAGTTCACTGTTGTGATCTGGCGGCACGCCCAGTGCCCCGTTAAAAGACAACCGCCCTTCCGCCGCGGTGGGAGTCTGCCACCCATTGAGGATCGGCCGAACCCGAATGGCTTCCTCCTGAGCCAAGAGACTAACCACTAGGTGATTGGGCTGGTACGTGCACATAACCCATAAAGCCAGTCACATAGACGTGAGCCTCACACAGGCAGGCAAGGCCAGCCCTGCTCCAGAAGCACCACTCGACCTTCCCTCGCCGACGGCGGGACTACCTCCCTTAATGGTGGGTTTATCCCGGTGGGGTGTAACCCATGGTGTCGGTTGCACCTCCGTTCCCCACCGTCGAGTACGTGGGCTTCTCGACCAGGATCGGATGGTTAGAGCTGAGTACGATCGCTACCTCACTCTGTCCCGGCCCCACCCCATTGGTGGGATCGAACACCTGGACCGTGACCCGCTGGTTCGCTCCAACCCCAACAGTTTTCAGGGTTTGCCCCCCTGCCCCGTAGTAGGTGATCGACACGGTGGCAGCTTCGTTGCCAGGGTTCTGGATGGTCAGGTAGTCATTCTCCCCACCGATCGTCGAGGCATGGGCGAAGTCAAAGCCGCTCCCCAGCGTCTTCGATCCGACCGCTACGGTTGCCCCGTCGACCGGCCCGGACCCAAAATCGTGAACCATGTAGATCGGCCGTTCGGCCACGATCGGCTGGTCCGAATTGACCTGGGCTGAAACCCCCTCGACTATGTCCGACACTCCGCAGTTGTTGGCACCTGCCGAACACGTACCACTGCCCATGCTGCCCGTAAACACCTGGACGGTGGCACGCGACTGGGCGGCCACCTGCAATATCTTGCTCACTGGCCCCCCACTACTGAGCTGATAGTTGATCGTCACATTGGCGGTGGTGGCCTGAGGGTTCTCAAGGGTCAGATACTCGTTGAACCCAGGCTCAGTCGTCCCTTCGGCAAAGTTCCAACTCGTAGCCGGCGCTGACGCTCCAAAGGCGACATGCCCGTCTGAGATCGCACCCGATCCAAAGTTGTACCCATTCACATACAGGGGCCGCTCGACAATGATGGGCGAGTCCGATGGGGTCGTCACCTTGACCGATACCCCCTGAATGCCAGGACCAACGCCACAGGTGCCGGCCGATGCATCGCAAGGCCCACTCTGGCCGGGATCGCCCTTGAACACCTCGACCGTGGTCCGGCTGTTGGCCGGAAGGGTCAGGGTCTTGGTGGGGTGAACCCCGGCGTCGGTGAAGTAGTTGAGGGTGGCGGTGACCGAATTCGCGTTGGGGTTCTGGATGGTGAGGTACTCATTGAAGACGGACAGGGTTGATCCCTCTGCGAAATCCCACTCGCTGCCAGGCTGGGTCGTACCGGCGTTGTCCTCGGATCCCTTCCAGCTCCCGAATTGATAACTGAGCAGTCGCTCCGCCACCCCAGAGCCGGGCAGCTCAACCTTTGCCGAAACCTGCTGGCCCGGCCCGACCGCTTGGTTAACATCCACCGTCGCGACCTGTCCGGCGATGATCTCGGCCGAGGCGGTCGATTTCCCGGATTGGGTGTAATAGGTGATCTGGGCGGTGCCGGAGACATTGGGAACGAACAGTTTCAGTTGCTCCTTGAACCCGGCCCCAGTGAACCCCTCCGCGAAGTAGAGGGTGCTCGTTTGGGCGCCATTGACGCCCCCCGTTGGGCTGGGCGATGGAGTTGGGCTGGGCGATGGAGTTGGGCTGGGCGATGGGGTTGGGCTGGGCGATGGGGTTGGGCTGGGCGATGGGGTTGGGCTGGGCGATGGAGTTGGGCTGGGCGATGGAGTTGGGCTGGGCGATGGAGTTGGGCTGGGCGATGGGGTTGGGCTGGGCGTCGGGGTTGGGCTGGGCGTTGCGAACGTGGCATCGGCCGAGGTTGTGGTCTGACCAGCTGCGTCAGTGCTCGCTACCTGGTAGTGATAGGTGGTACCAAGGTTAAGGCCGGAGAGCACGATCGAATGATTGGTGGTGAGGGCAGGGGTTACAAGAGTCGAACTCCCATAGGAACCGGTCGGGCCGTAGTTCACCTGGCCTGACGCCAAGGTGTCCGTGCTCCAGGTCACAGTTGCGCCACTACCGCCAGCCGTGGACACCTTGATCTGGCTTAAGACCGGAGGAGGAGGGGCCTGACCAAATGCGAGGGATGAGAATGACGCGGTGCTCGCTACTCCAGGGCTGTGGGAGGTGATGGCAAGTCCGGCGAGGATGGTTCCCCCGAGGCTGGTTATTGCCAGGCTCGAACCTGGCACGGCCGACCAGTTCAACCCATCCGGCGAGGTGTATGCCGTGAAGGTGGTGCCCGCTTCGGAGACCTCCACATATGCCGGAGCGGCCCCCACCGCGATTTGAGCAGTTGACCCGCCCTGGCTGAGTCGATATTGCACAACCACGCCGTGCCCGGTCGTGGAGAAAATCCCAAAGTACGGAGAACCGGGATCGGTTGTGGCGCGGAGCATAGGGCCGGCTTTGGCCCATGAGTCTCCGCTCGATGGCGACGTTATGTTGGCACTCAAGGTCCCGTTGCCGCTCATTGCTTTGGCTTCGAGGTGGAACGAGTCGACTGTGCCCCAGATATCTGTGCCACCTCCGGTCACGGTACCGCTTCCAGTCGAGCCGCCCGTCTGGCTGCCAGGTGGTGACGGAGCACCAACATCGGCGCAGGTCCAGCTCGTGGGGCACGCAGTCGGGGGCGGGCTGGAAGAGTTGGTTACGGAAGCATTATCGAACACAGTGCCCGCTGTCATCGGGCCATTTGCATCCGCCGCAAGGCCCGCCGAAAGGGGCAGGGGGAGGTTTAGTGTGGCCGTTGTACCGGCGAGAATGGTCCAATTGCTGCCGTCCCCCGAGGTGTAGGCACTGTAGTAGGACGTCCCCGACGATGTGTCCGTCCATCTGGACACTTGGAGGAACGCTGGGGTTGTGCCCGGGAACGACGAGTTGGTCGTCAGGGCA
>DASZFH010000168.1:0-6067 GCA_035939985.1 Candidatus Dormiibacterota bacterium | reverse complement strand
AGGTCCTTATCCTGGACGAGCCGTCAAGCGGACTCGACCCTCTCAACCAGCAGGCGTTTTTCAACCTGGTTCAGGACGCGCGGAAGGATGGCGCCACCGTCTTCCTCTCCTCCCATGTTCTCTCGGAGGTCCAACACGTCTGCGGGCGGGTGGGCATCATCCGCAACGGGAAACTGGTCAAGATCGCGCGCCTGGAGGAACTCCACGAAATGCACGTCCGGCGGATAGAGGTCGAGTTCGCCGGTGCCGCCCAGCCCGAGCTATTCAAGAACTTGCCCGGAATCGAGAACTTGGAGTCCGGCGAACACAACGTGACGTTCACCGCCCGGGGTTCGATGGAGGCGGTGGTCGACGCCCTTGCCGGACACCACGTCGTCAATCTGGCCAGCCATGAGCCGAGCCTGGAAGAGATCTTCCTCACCTTCTACGAAGACGGCCGGGTGGGGGTGCCGGGGTGATCCGCTGGATGGCCTGGCACCTCCACCGCCGTGGATTTCTCGGGTTCGCGGGCGGCGGCTTCCTGATCTCGTTCGCCTACGGCGGCGCCTACGCGTCGGCCGCTGGAGACACCACCGCGTCGCGGGCAGCTTTCGGCCGCGCGATCAGCTCCGTCGCCGGCCAGTTCGCCTTCCTGATCCCGGTGCCTGTACACCCCGAGACTCTGGGTGGTTACGAGCAGTACAAGTGGGTGTCGGGCGCCATCATCATGATGATGATCTGGGCCGCCCTCACCGGGGTGGCCGTCGGCCGGGGGGATGAGGATCACGGTCTCACCGACCAGTGGCTCGCCAACGGCGTTTCCCGGACCCGCCTCCTGCTGAGCCGAACCGCCGCCTTCGCTTTGGTGCTCGCAATCGCATGCTTCGCCTCAACACTGGGAATCTCCGCCATCGCGCCCTTTGTCCAGTCTGATCCCAACGTGGTCGGGGAGATGGGCAAGGCGCTTTCGATGACCTTCGGCCTCTTGTTGTGTTACGCCATCACCCTGCTGATCTCCCAGCTCCCCGGGGAACGGCAGACCGCAATAACCTTCGGAGTTGGCTCCCTGGTGGTCCTGCTCGTGATCAACGGCCTGGCCGATACACTCAGCTCAATGTCCTGGCTCGGGGTCATCTCACCCTTTCACTGGATGGACAAGACGACCTCGGCCGCACCCGGCGGCATCCTCGACGTCGGCGCAACTATCGGACTCGGGGTCGCGACGATTGTGCTGGTCGGATTCAGTGTCGCCATCTTCCAGCGCCGCGATATCGGGAGCGGCCTGGTCAGCTTTGGACGGCTGGCCCAAGCTCCCGTTCGCGTCGCCTCGCGCAACATCATGCTCCGGCGCCCTTTTACGGAAGGACTGTGGGAGCAACGTCTGGGTGTGAGCGTGTGGGCGGCAAGCACGCTGGTGGTCGGGTCGCTGATGGTTTCGGTTGCCAAGTCAGTAGCTGACGCGCTGTTCTCTGATTCGCACCTGGCCGCCCTTTTCAACAAGGCCATGGGCGGCAACATCTACGAGGCCCTGATGGGAATCATCTGGTTTGGCATCGCCCTTCTAATCTTGGCCGGCTTCGCCGTCGTACAGGTCTCGCGCTGGGCCACTCAGGATTCGGAGGGCCGCTTGGAGATGCTGCTGAGCGCGCCGGTCTCCCGCACACGCGTTGTCGTTGAGCGTGCGCTCGAATTCGCGGTCGCAAGCCTTGTGATCGTGATCGCGGGCTACCTCGGGGTCGCCGCGAAAGCCCCGGGTTCCGGGCTTAATATCGGCGCCGGACACCTCCTCACCGCCTCCGTCTTGATGTGGCCTTTCGCGCTCGCCTTCGGAGGCCTGGGTGTGGCCGTGGTCAGCTTCTGGCCTCGAATCGCAGTCCCATCGCTGGCCGCGTTCGCAGTCATCGAATACTTCCTCGGCGACCTGGCACCGATCTTCAAGTTCCCAGGCTGGGCGGCCAACCTCTCGATCTTCCACCTCTACGGCAACCCGCCGGGGCCAGGCTCAATCTCTTGGACAGCGCCGCTCGCCATGATCCTGATCTTTTTGGCCGGATTCACCATGGCCCTTTTCCTGATGAGCCGTCGTGACGTGGCGGGAGCCTGAGCGGGGCCAAATCGCCCACATGATCGGCTACGCTTCGCGCCTGCCCAAGGGATCTGATCTAATTCGGGGGTGATGCGCAGAGCGACGTTCCAGTTAGCCATGGTGATCGCAGCCGCTGGTCTGTTGGGGAGCTGCACTCTTAACGGGCAGGGGACTCCCTCCCCGCCAGCATCAACTCAACCACCTAACGCCACCGTCGATCTCACCATCGATGGAGGGACCCTGACGGCGCCGGCCCATTTGGTGGCCGCAATCTGCACCTTCGATCCGGAGGCTGGCGGCTGGGCGATTACCGTGCCGCTTCCCTTTCCAAGCCCCAACCGGGCTCGCGCGGTGCGGACCTTGAATCTGTTGTTGGTCAGCAATCAGGCCGTCGTCCAGGACAGGTACGGTGAGACCTTCTGGACCTCGGGGCCCACTCCCATACCCACCTCCCAAACCGGTCAGATGGATGTCATCCTCTCCCCCGCCAGCGGTGTCCAGAACGGACTCACGGTATCCGGCTCCTGGTCCTGCCCGGCTAACCTGGCTCCGCCCGGCACGGTCGCTCCCGCCAGTTAGATGGTTATGACCACCTTGCCCCGAGCCTGCCCCCGCTCTAGGTATGCAAGCGCGTCTGGAACCTCGATCAAGGGGTACCGACGATCTATGACTGGTGTCACAACCCCAGACTCGATCAGGTCGGACAAGAGTGCGACATCACCGGGGGCGAACGGCTTCCACCACCACATCACCGCCATCTTCTGGCTCCCGATCGTGGAGATGACCGGCCCGAGCAACGCTCCTTGAAGAATTCGGGCGGTGGACGCCCCGAGCATCACATAAGCTCCTCCCGATCTGAGCGAGGGCCGGTAATCGAGCATCGACCGGCGGGCCACGACGTCCAGGATCAGGTCATATCGACGGCCATTCCGCCAGAAGTCCTCCTGGGTGAAGTCGATCACATGATCTGCCCCGGCCAAGCGGACCATCTCCAGCTTTTCGGTGCGATCCACCCCGGTCACCTCGGCACCGAAGTGCTTGGCGATCTGCACCGCGAAGGGCCCGACGTTGCCGCCCGCACCGTTGATCAGGATTCGACCGCGGGGAGCGATCCGCCGCCTGCCGCGAAGACCCTGGAGGGCCAGGACGGCAGCTTGGGGAACGGTCGCGGCCTCCTCGAAAGTGAGCCGGGCCGGCATCAGCGCGAAGGCAATCGCGGGAGCGCAGACAAACTCGGCAAAGGCGCCCAATCCGTACTGGGTCAGGTTGCCGAAAACCTTGTCGCCAACCCGAAATCGGTTGACCAGTCTGCCCACCGCCTCGACCTCTCCGGCCACATCCACACCCAGCCCTCGAATCCTCGGCCTCCGGAACCCGATCGCAATACGGGTGAAGGGAGACTTGCCATACAGGTATTCGAGATCGTCGGCATTCAGCGACGCGGCGCGAACTCGCACCAGTACACCTTCGTCGCCAACGACCGGCTTGTCGACCTCCGCCAACCGGAGTACATCGGGAGATCCGTAGACATCGCGGATGATGGCCTTCATTCCAGGATGAGTTCGGATCTCAGCCTAGATATTGATGACGACCGTTCCGCGCGCGTGTCCCTGACCCACATGAGCGATCGCATCACCGGTCTGGCTCAACGGGTAGGTTCCGCCTATCACGGGGGTGACCTTCCCGGCCTCAATTAGGTCGGCCAGCGCGACCAGATCCTTCCGGTTGGCAAATTTGAGGGCCGGCCCTGACTGCTGGCGATTGAATTTCGACAGGGCTGCTGTCTTGAGAACGGTCCCCATGGTGCCGAACCAACGACCGCCACCGGTTCCGTTGTTGCACTGAAGCATTCCGCTTGGGGTTAGCACCCGCCTCAAGTCGGCTAAGGGATGGTTGCCCACATTGTCGAGAATGAAGTCATAACGAAGCTGGCCGCGAGTGAAGTCCTCGACGGCGTAATCCACCACATGGTCGGCCCCGATGGACCGGACCAGATCCACGTTGCCGCTGCTGCAAACGCCCGTAACCTCAGCACCAAATGCCCTGGCGATCTGCACCGCGAACGTCCCAAGACCTCCCGAGGCTCCGTTGATCAGGACCTTCTGCCCTGCCTTGACCTCTCCCTGATCCCGGAGGAGCTGGAGTGCGGTGGATGCGGACACGCCGACAGCCGCTGCCTGTTCGAAGCTGAGGCTGGACGGCCGGAGCAACAGATGCTCCTCGGCAACGCAGGTGAATTCGGCACAGGCACCGGTGCCCCAACCAAAAACCGCATCGCCTGGCCGGAACTGTGTCACACCCGTGCCGATCGCCACGACCGTCCCGGCCAAATCCGTTCCGGGAATCCGATTCTTGGGCTTGCTCAGCCCCACGGCAAGGCGCGCGATGTAGGGGACTCCCCTAACCAGGATCCAATCTCCGACATGGATCGAGGCCGCTTGAACTCGGACTTGAACTTCACCGTCCCTTGGCTTCGGCACCGCAATGTCCGCAAGTCTCAAGACGTCCCCAGGTTCCCCGTATTGGTCTTGGACAATCGCTTTCATCGAGGTGTGACGATGACCGTCCCGGCCGCTTTCGACGGATGCTGGCAATACCGCCATTGGTCGATAACTCCTTCGTAAACCGAACGCCAGGGTAACGATGAAGCTGGTACTCCCACCCACCCAAGCCGAGGCTCTGCGGCGGGGTGCTCAGCATAGCCCCAATCAATCAGGCCCGCTGGTTATGGAGCCTCCAAAGGACATCGGGGCTGCGTCGTGAGCTTCGAAGCCCCCTTCCGAGCCGATCTCCCTGGCGGGTTATTGACAGTCCGGGCTATGAACGATGGTGGTGATGCCGGTGATGGTGTTTGCCTGTAGCCGTGACGATCACCGTGTAGGTGACGAGCGGCCCGCTTCTGCAATAGTAAGGATTCCCCACCGGTGCCACCTCGCAGGTGGTCAGGTCCTCCGTCATGATCGTGGCGACTCCAGGCGAGTTGGCGATGAAGTGGGTGTCTTTCTGGCAGGAATAGTCGAAGCTGCCTGGCGGTCCCATACAGGGATTGGGGATGGTGGTCGTGGAAGTGACACTTGCCACCTTCGGGTCCAGGCTGACGGGTGCCGTCCACTGGGATTGAATGCTGAAGTTGCTTAGATCGGTGAGGCTGAGAGTGAACGAGGTTCCTGCCGACAACCTCATGACCGATCCCTCGTTCGTGTCGTTGAGAATGGTTCCAGGCGGTACTGTCCCCTGGACAACCGTTACCCAAAAGCTGTAGCAGGGTTGCGGCGATGAACCGGCCGGTAGGAACGGTGGAACACAAGTCGGGTCATCAGCGCCGGACCTGGTCAGATCGATCGAGGTCCTACCAGCGGTGAGCGCCGCGAAGTCCGCCAGGTAGGTGTCCGCTCCGGGGGGTGAGCCAGGCGCGGCGGCCACCCGGCGCTCGCCTAGAAGATGAAGGATCGTATCGTTACCGCTGACCGCGTGGTCGGCATTGGCAACTCCTCCCAGCGACACCTCGACCACCGCCCCGACCGCGACCACCGCGGACCGCTCGACTTCCCCGGCTCCGAGCACGACGGTTTGGCCGACCTTGAGTGCCACGACCGGAGCCGCGCCGACCGGCGCTGGGTCCATCATTCCCACCACCGCCACGACCGACAGACTCAATAGACAACGCCCAATGCGAAACATAAGTCCCTCCTCCTCACATCTCTCGGCGGGTCGTCACTCGCCTCTCTCTCGGACATTGTGACCGAGTCGGACCTCGAGTGCTTGATCAGTTTTTAAACAGTTCCTTACCCCCCCACGCCCCCACTGTCCCGGGAATCGACCGGTTCAGACCGGGCCCGTTCCGTCGCTGAACGCCACCGCCAGACGGTAGACCCCCCACACATAGCGCTTGGCTCCATCGTCTTCATCGTTCCAGTCTGTCACCGCCCCGGGACCGGCGTAGTAGGCGACGAGGGCCTTGGTGAGATCGTTGTTGAAGTGGTCGAGGTCCTCCTTAAGAAC
>DASZFH010000167.1:0-3353 GCA_035939985.1 Candidatus Dormiibacterota bacterium | reverse complement strand
CCCTCGCCCGGGTCGTTGACCACGAACGGATAGAACCACGGTACCGCCGCGGCCAGGGCATCCGGAAAGCACTCGTTCGACATGCCAACCGACTTGCCCGGCAGCCACTCCAGAGTGCCGTGCTTCCCGAGGTGGATGATCGCATCCGCTTGATAGGACTCCTCGAGCCAGCGGTAGAACGCGACGTAGTGGTGAGTCGGAGCCAGGCCCGGATCGTGATAGATCGCAATCGGGTTATCGCCGAATCCTCGAGGGGGCTGGACAGTCAGGAGGACGTTGCCGAACTGGAGACCCCCAAAATGAAGCCGGTTTCCGTCCAAATAGAGCTTTCCCGGCGGCGAACCCCAACGTTCGCTCACCTCCGTCCGAATCGCCCCTGGCAGCCGTTCCCAGGCGATTTGATAGTCATCGCGATGGACCCTGGCTGGGGCGGCTTGCATCTGGGCTCCGGAGAGATAGTCGCGATCATAGACTCCAGCCTCGATCAGGGATTGGATCAGATCGTCGCCGGTTGCCGGCAGCGAGCCGACCTCGTACCCCTCATCCTTGAGCCTTTGTAAAAGGTGGAGGGCAGACGCGGGGGTGTCGAGGCCAACCGCATTCCCTACCCGCGCATTCTTGGTCGGGTAACTGCTCAGGACGAGTGCGATTCGTTTGGCGGAATTGGCACGTCGTCCGAGGCCGGCATGATTGACCGCCAACCGGCCGAGTGCGCGGCAACGCTCCTCGTCGGGAACATAGCGAGGAGTCCCGTCAATCTGTTCCTTGAACGAGACCGGAGGACCGATGATGCGTCCGTCGAACTCCGGCAGGGCCACCTGCATGGCAACGTCGAGTGGAGCCAATCCGGCCGAGCTGCCTTCCCAGGCCGACCGAGTGGAGGTCACCGTGATCGCTTGGAGAACTGGAATATCGAGTTTGGTCATCCAACGTGAGGTCCACTCGTCAGCAACGGTTCCCCCGTCAACTTGGACCTGGGCCACTGAAAAGCTGAGAGTCATGACCAGGGCCTGGGGGACCACCGCACCATCCCGAACCAGGCAATCGGCCACGGCGGCAGGAAGTTCATGCGGGCCAGGATCACGCAGGGAATAACAGAAGAAGGGAAGTGCCTCACCCCCCGCGGCGACGATACCGCGACACAGGCCGTCGACAAAGTCCAGATTGCCGCTCATCCAGTGCGCACGGTAAAAGGCGATGGCGACCACGGGGCCATCACCTCGGGGGAGGGCGAGCCATTGCTCCAGATTCAGCGCGGTTGACTGGCCAGGCAGGTAGATCCCATGTTGAGGCAGCTCAGTAGGAGGCGGCGCCCCGATCGAAGTGCCCCGCAGACAGTCGCTCAACTGCCCCAGCAGACCGGCCAGGTTCCCCACTCCACCCTGGTCCAGGTATGTCGTGGCGGAACGCAGCAATTCCGGCGCAACGGAGGACGCGGCCTCCAATTCGAGATCCTGGCCCTGCTCGCCGGGAATTGCCAAGAAGGGAACGTGGGCAGCCTGAGCCGCCGAACGGAGACGGTCAAAACCTGATTCCCAGGCTCGCCTCCCCCCTAGCAAACGGAGGCAGATCGCCCATCGATCGGGAACTGAATCGACCAGTTCCGACAGCAATTCCTGATCGACCCGAATCGGATTGTGGGCCTCCACCGGGCCGATCGATGGGCCCAGGCCACGACCGGCTCGATCGAGGGCGAGCAGATCCGTATCGGACGTCGAGAGGAAGAGCAGGGAACTCAGAACTCGATCCCCCGCTGGGCCGGGATCCCGGCCTTGAAATGATGTTTGATCTCCCGCATCTCGGTGACCAGATCCGCGGCATCGATCACCGCGGCACTCGCGCCACGGCCCGTGAATACCAGGTGCAAATCCTCGGGCCGTCCTGATGCGAGGTCCAACACTTCCGCCTCGCTGACCAGCCCGGCCTTGATCGAACCCAGGATCTCGTCCAGAATGACCATCTTGTAGCGACCACTGGTCACCGCCTCGCGAGCGTCTTCAAAAGCCGCTCGCGCTGCGAGCTCGTGCTCCGGCATCTCAACGTTGGGATTACGCAAGCGTTCGATGGTGAAACCCCGCCCTCCCACCTCGACTTCGATCCCGGGCAGGAATTCGGTGATGGCTTCGCGCTCGCCTGTCTTCCAGGACCCTTTGATGAACTGAATGACCTTGACGGGGAGCTTGTTGCCGGCGGCCCGTAAGGCAAGTCCGAAAGCGGCAGTGCTCTTGCCCTTGCCGTTGCCGGTAAAAACCAGCAGCAGCCCCCGCCGCCGGGCCTTCATCTCCCGACGTTTCGCCTTTTCCTCGTCGTCCAACCGAAACCTCCACGGGTAGGAGCGATCTGACGTACGGCAGGGGCCAGAGGTGCCCGTCCGCGCGGCGCTCACTCAAAAGACAAATTGAGGCAGGTCTCCTGGCTCCCAACCTCCCACTCCGGCGGGATATCTAGATCAGCCTGTCTTCCCGGACCAAGGCCCAGTGACGCTCCGCGAGCACGGCCAATCGGTTGGATACAGTGGCGGGACCGCTCCGGCGTTAGACCGGATTCCCTTTTCAGCCCCTGCGGGCACCCCAACTTATGGACTTGTAGGCCTCCTACTTTAGTGGATTGTGAGCCCAGACGCCCGGACTGTATCCTCCGGATGATGGATCCCAATCCGCTTCCCGCCGGTGCTCAGTTCACCATCCGGCACGGCAGACAGGAGGCCGTCATAGTCGAGCTGGGGGCGGGTCTACGGGCCTTCTCGGTGGATGGTTTCGATGTCATCGACGGCTA
Organism: Candidatus Dormiibacterota bacterium; assembly: GCA_035939985.1. Taxonomy (GTDB): domain Bacteria; phylum Chloroflexota; class Dormibacteria; order Dormibacterales; family Dormibacteraceae; genus DASZFH01. Next base: position 578 of record DASZFH010000167.1, on the reverse strand, counting down.
CGAGGCTGAGGAAATGTGCACCATGGCCCGGGGACAGTTGCTCATACCCTGGCCCAACCGCCTGGCCAACGGGCGCTACCGGTTTAATGGTGAAGACCACCAGGTCCCGATCACAGAGCACGGGATGAAGCAGAACGCGCTCCATGGGTTGGTTCGGTGGGTGCCCTGGCGAGCATTGGAGCAAAATCAGTCCAAGATCGTCCTCGGCTACCGGCACTTCCCGGAGCCCGGCTACCCCTTCCACCTCGATCTCAAGGTGAGGTATGAATTGGTGGCAACCGGTCTTGAGGTTGAATTCCACGCCACCAACCCAGGCGGTCACCGCTTACCCCTCGCGATGGGCCAGCACCCCTACATTCGAGCTGGGGAAGGGCTGATCGACGACAGCATCCTGCACGCGCCGGCGGCCACCTATATCGAGGTTGACGAGCGTCAGCTACCCGTGGACGTGCGGTCGGTGGAGAGAACCGGCTTTGATTTTCGAGAGCCCCGCCGACTCGGCGAGACCATCCTCGACTATTCCTTTGGGGACTTTGAACGAGATTCTGCTGGACGTGCCCAGATCTCGCTCGCAGGCC
>DASZFH010000166.1:0-5534 GCA_035939985.1 Candidatus Dormiibacterota bacterium | reverse complement strand
ATCCCCATTGCATGCCTACATGCCCGCCATTCACATACAACCCATAGTCGCCTCCTTTGTCCAGCAGGAATTGCAGGGTGGTCACGTCAGGTGTGTTGAACCACGCCTCGACAGACCACTTTGAAGTCGGCTCATTCGCAGGACTGGGTGGAACAACGACATAGGCGCCGCCGCCGAACTGGGTCGCTTTATCCCCAATCCCGGTCATGCCTCCGTTCATCCCTTGCTGATAGGTCGTTCCGCTGATGATTCCGTCGTTGTGGTAGGCGGTATCCACTATCTCGACCCCATCGACGTTGGTCTCGTCCAACCGGTAGTACGCACCCGGCTTGTCAGCCAGAACGGCCTGTGCGTAGGGGTCTGCTGTTGACGCCTTCGGTATCTGATTCCCGCTCTGCACCCAGTGCGTTTTGATCTCGGCCGCCGGCAGAGCCGTGGTATACACGGCCAGTTCATCCAAGGTGCCCTTAAAGGGCATCGATCCGATCGGTGCGACCTCGTTCGATTCGGCTCCCAACACCAGGGGTGATCCGCCTGTCTGCGGACCATCTACCCAGGCGTTGGCGTCGAGCCCCCCATTGATGTACAAATCCCTCATCTGGGTGCTCGTGTTATAAGTGGCCGCAATGTAGTACCACGTATTGGGCCTCAACAGCGTATTGCTTGGAAAATCGGTCGAGGTCCCGTTGAAGTACCCAACTCTCATATACACATGGCCGTTCATGACGTACAACCCGTAATCGTGGGCCTTGTCCAGGATGAACTGCTGAGTCGTAACATCCGGCGTGGTGAACCATCCCTCCACCGTCCAAGCGGTAGTTGCGTCATCACTAGCGCTGGGAGGGACGGTCGTGTAGCCGGAACCGTTGAAAAGGGTCGCCTTGTCAGTGATCCCGCTTGGGCCCCCGCCCACACCTTGCGTGTAGCCCGGGCCGCTGACAATTCCGTCGTTATGGTTGGCGGCGTCTACCACCTCGACCCCATCGGCGCTGGTCTCGTCCAACCGGTAATACGCTCCCGGCTTGTCGGCCAGAACCGCCTGTGCATAGGGGTCTGTGGTGGACGGCTTGGGCATCTGATTCCCGCTCTGCACCCAGTGCGCATTGATCTCCGCCGCCGGCAGGGCGGTCGTATAAACGCCCAGTTCATCCAAGGTCCCTTTAAAGGGGATGGATCCAATCGGAGTCACCTCGTTCGATTCGGCTCCCAATACCAGAGGCGACCCAGCGGTAAATGCCGAGTTCAGCCCAGTGCTCGTCGCGTCCAGCCCACCGTTGACATAGAGGTCGGTCGTCCCGGTTGCCTGGTCGAAGCTCGCGGCGACGTAGTACCAGGTGTTGGGGTTGACCTGGGTGTTGCCGCCGAAGTCGTTCCAACCGCCGTTCGGCGCATAGCCGATCCGCATGTACACATGCCCGTTCATGACGTACAGCCCGTAGTCGTGAGCCTTATCCAGGATGAACTCCTGAGTCGTCACATCCGGCGTGTTGAACCATCCCTCCACCGTCCATGTAGACCCCGGCTCGATCGCCGAACCGGCCGGAACAGTGATGTAGCCACTGCGGTTGAATCCGGTCGCTTTGTCGCCAACATTCTTGAGCGCACCACCAGCGCTGGGGGTGAATACGTTCCCTGACTGGGTTCCGTTCAAGCCGTTTCCGCTCGAGTCATAAGCTGTCGGACCGGACGGTTCATCAAGACGGTAATAGCCACCGGGGTGGTCGTTCATTACCGCCGAAAAATAGGGATCGGCGGTTGGCGTCACGTAGGGCGAGTAGGCGGACCATGCACCCCACCCAGCAGCGTTTGCGGCAATGACCGTGAACGTGTAGGCGGTCCCGTTGGTCAGGCCGTTGACCCAGGCCGAAGTGGTCGAACTGCCAACCTGTTGACCACCGGGATACACGTACACCGAGTACCCAGTGATCGGGCTGCCTCCGTTGGAGGCCGGGGCGGTCCAGGACACGTTGGCCTGCTGGCTGGCCGGTACGGCGGTGACATTGGTCGGAGCCCCCGGGTATGTGCACGCGAGCACGTTGGCCGAGGCTGCCGACCACGGGCCCCAACCGATTCCATTCCAGGCCGCCACGCTGAAGGAATAGCTGGTTCCGTTGGTCAGTCCGGTCACTGTGTACGAGGTGCCACTTCCACCGGTGTTGAGTTCGCCACTGCCGGGGTTCCAGAAAATTGCGTAGGCGGTGATGGCGGCGCCACCGTTGGAGGTCGGGGCGGTCCAGGAAACCGTGATCTGGCCACCCCCACCGGTAGGAACGGCGACTCCGCTCACACCGGTTGGCGCCCCCGGTGGTGACGATGCGTGGGCGACGGGCTGGATCATGGTTAGGGTACCCAGGAGCGTGGCCAACGTCGTGAGCACCGCCGCGGTCCTTAACCTGATCGATCCTGAGCTGAGCCTGGATAGATCCTTCATGGCTGCCCCCCTGGGGTTGCCACCAGAGATGGCGGGGGCGGAGGCGCCGGAGATCCCAGGACCGGCTTAACGGCTGGCGCGGCCATCCCGGAGGGCGGCTTCCAGGGAGAGGGGAAAGTAGGCAGACCACCCAGGCTCTTGATCGCCGAGGGCAGCGGCGACGAGGTGCGCTGGCTGGGCCCCGAGGGCGGGACGCTGAGGGACGCCACCGCGGACTGCTGAATCTCGATAGTGGTGGTGGCGCCAAGAGCAAGCACGATGCCGATGGCAAGCGTCCACACCGTCCGCCGCGCAGTTATCAATACCACCAGTTAACTCTCCCCAACATTCCCACCGATGGATTCGATGGTCACCGACTTGACAGAACTCAGCCGGAGAACTGACTGTCGCCGCAAGCCAGGCCGAATTATATGACGTCCGGCACAGTTGGGGCAGGCCCGATCTCGACCTCGGCCGGGCAGTTGCCATTTCTATAGTGATCTACAGAGTTGGCCCGCCCCGGGCCGGCTGTATCCGAGGCGTTCTTGACGGTTTCTCGACCATCGCGAGGGGGGTCAAGGGCCGATTCTGGCAGTACCATAGGGGCCCTCGTGCCATCTTCCAACGGTTCTCACCCCAACCCTGAGGACGGGCTTCAGGTCCATGGGCTGACCAAGCGATTCGGAAGCACGGTGGCCGTCGACGATCTTCATTTCGATGCTCGTGCTGGGGAGATCCTGGCTCTACTGGGTCCCAACGGTGCGGGTAAGACCACCACTCTGCTCTGCCTGGCTGGGCTGCTCCGGCCGAACGCCGGCCAGATGCGCTGGCAGCGAACCCTGCTAGGCCCCCAGCGCGGACGGATGATGGCCTTGATCCCAGAGACTCCGGAGGTTTATGAGGGCCTCACCGTCTGGGAGCACATGGTCTTCGTGGCTCGAAGCTGTCGGTTGGGCAATGGATGGGAGGCTCGGGCGGAGTACCTGTTGGAGCGGTTGGCCATCGAGGATCGCCGCGACACGTTGGGTGCGGCGCTGTCGAAAGGAATGCGCCAAAAACTGTTGATCGCGTGTGCGGCTGTCGCCGCGACCCCCGTCCTGCTCCTTGACGAACCCATGATCGGGCTTGATCCCCAGGGCCAGCGGGAGCTCCGCCGCCTGCTCCTGGAAGTCCGATCCGAGGGCGCGGCGGTGATTGTCAGCACTCATCTATTGGAATATGTGGACACCTTCGCGGACCGACTGCTGATCCTCAAAGAGGGTCGTGCCCAGGCTCTGGGCACCATCGCCGAGCTGCGGGGCACTCTCGGCGACCAGAGCTTGGAAGAGCTGTTCTTCCGGATTACGGAGTGAGCGGGTTCGCTGGAGTCCGCAGCCTGGCATATCTAGACGGCCGCAGGGCGGTCAACGGTCTCCGAGTCGTGGTCGGAAGCCCGCTGCGGCTCTTAGCCTGGTCCCTCTATCTGCTCTGGCTGCTCCCATCCCTCGTCCTCCGCTTCGTCGTCTATTCGCAATTCGGGCGCGGGGGCTATCAGCTGAGTCAGTTCTTGCCCTCCGACCTCCATCTTGTTGCGCCGGGCGTGGTCCTGCTGGTGGCGGGTGTTGCGATGCGAATTCCTTGTGATCGGCCCCCGGCGGTGTTCTCTTCGGCCGCCGATGGGCGTTTCCTATGCGGGTCGTCAATCTCGATTCGAAGTCTGGTTCTGTGGCTCCAGTTACGCAGCCTGATGCGGGTCTGGGTTAGGATCGCCCTCTTTCTCGGCTTGCAGGTTGTGATCCTGGCCAGCCTCCTCGATTCCACTGGCGGCTGGCTGGTGGTCGCGACCATATTCTTCGGGGGTGGCCTGCTGGTCTTAGAAGGGGTCAAGCTGCCTTTCTTCCTCCTTTGCCTCCACCATCCCCGAATTCCGCTGCGACTGATCACGACGGGGGTCGCAGGCATCGGGGCCACGTCCTTGGCAGTCGGCGTAACCGAGTTGCTCGGCTTTTCCCCGCCCACGTGGATCAATACCCTTTTCGAAACCGCTCCCTTGAACGGATGGGGGCTACTGGTACTCGGGGGGCCGAAGTTGGCCGTTGGCCTCATTGCGGGCACGTTGATCGCGCTCCTCGTTCTGGGGATGGCAATCGGAGATGATTACCTTCCCGAGCTGTGGGCGGCGTCAATCTATACCATCGCCTTCCGCCAAAGCCTGCGCAGCGGAGTCCTGCTCAATGCCCAGGCTCGTCGGGGGCTGCTCAAATTGGCGAGAGGACGTGAGGTCAAGAGCAGGGACTCCGCGGTTTCTCTGCCTGGCCATAACGTTCCCAGCGGCGCATGGGTTATCTACTGGAAGCGCTGGGTTGGCCTGCTGCGCACGCCCTGGGGCGTGCGATTGCCGATCGGCGCCCTGCTAGCCGCCGGGTTGGTGGGCGTTGTATTTGGCCTGCTCATGAATGACCACCGCCTGGCTCTGGTCAGTTCGATCGTCAATGTGGTCGGCTTCTGGCTGGTGTTTGGCAACCTCTACGCCAGCGTGAATTTGGCCGGTGATCTGGGTAAGCCAATCTGGTGGCTCTCCGCCGCCAGTCTGCGATCCCGACTGGTCGCCTGGGCCAGCGGGCGGGCCTTGGTGCAATGGCTGTTGATGGTGATCATCGCGGTTGCGGCTCAGGTGGTATCCGGCTTTTCAACCTGGCCCTCGGTTGCCGCTGCCTTGGGCGCGGCCCTCTTCGTGCTCTGCTTTCTCCAGATTCTCAGCCTGGGAGCGTACACGTTGCTCCCCGCCCCGGTTGACCTGAGAGGGCCTGGGGTCGTACTTCGGCTGATGGTGGCCTGGGGCTTGGCGATCCCGCTCCTGGTCGCTGGCGTGGCTCTCGGATTGGTGACCAGGAGCCTCTCCGCTGGGTTCGCCACCGCGGGGATCTTGGCGGTGATTCAACTGGTGCTGATGCTGGAGTTTGCCTCCTGGCGTCTGGCCGGCAACGCATTCGCTTTCGTTAGGCTTGAGAGACAATGAGCCGCCTGGAGCCGAGCCCAGAGCCGCCGTTCCAAACGGCCAGCAGCGAGTTGCTGGCCCGCAGCGGACGGCTTGCCCTGCGCTTCGATCGGGTCGTTTGGCCCGACGGAATGACCCAGGACTACA